>JAKAAE010000050.1 GCA_021797225.1 Thermoplasmata archaeon
CTGGTTGTTTCAATAGCAATGGACATCAATGAGGAATGGCTGTTAAGGAAATACATAAATATGGAGGTTGATTAAGGATATTAGTAAAGGGTCATTTGAATTTACAGTAAAGATATTACATTATCTTCATAAAATATTTTTATAAATAAAACCTTCCTCAAACAATGAAATATTGTTAAATAAATCTCGAAAATACTCATTTTATTTCCATCATTTCATAAAATGTAAAATGTTATAGTCTCTAGTTTTATTAAATAAATATAAAATCTAATGTTTCATTAAACGCATACAAATGCGGAGCATTATTAACATAATGAAAATATTGAGATGTGACCGAACAGGATATTCTATTTATTATGCATATAATAGATAAAATAGTTTTCTTAAAATAGTTTTCCTGACGAAATGAATAGCGGGCATACCGATTATTAAGATTCATATCTTATTGCCGTTCTTTTAGAATATCATGTGGGTTATTTAAATCGTTAGTTGTTGAAATATTAGATTCTGTATAAACAAAAATTTTTATATATGATACATATCTTTATTTTACTATGTTTACAATATCATTTTATAGGACTTTTTCAAGCATAAGTATAGCGGAGGGCGCTTCATGAGTTATGGATCTATAGAGCTAATAAGGAATGTTAGGTGCCAACTACTTGGACCTTTCGGAAAACATGATGAATGTATAACTGATATTCCGGTAAATCGGTATGTTGTTGGAGTGATTAAACCATATTGTCCTGTTCAGGATAATAATGTAGAAGGTGGATATGTTTTAGATACTGTACCTGCAGAGGAGGAGATACAGCAGGAAAAGAAAGCTCAGCTTAATTCATTTGGCATTTCATTTAAAATGATCAATGGCGAATTTGACGTTCTTGTAAGTTATGGAAAATATACAAAGGTAAAACTAAACAACAAGGACGCCTATAGAAGGGAGTCTGTATACCATAATAAACAGGGTATAAAAGGCAGCTGTGAGTTTGAGCTTGAAAATACAGATTTCAGTACAATAACACTTAAGGTAGAAGAGTATCGTGGATATTTTAATGTTATGGTTTATAATAAAGCGAATAAGAAAATTAAATATGAGGATATATATAAATACTCACTGTTCCAGCCTTCTATAAGAATTAATGTAACTGCAGGCATAATAAATTCAGAAACTGGTGGAAACGTAAACGATTCAAATATAAAATTCCTGTACAGGGACATCACAGAACTCGCAAGGGGTAAAAATTGTGCCGCTGTATGGAAGGATCTTGATATAGAAAATGAAAATGATAAAGAAAATATCAGATTTAATAGCTGGCCAGATTACATTAATAGTTACGAGAATTTCTACAGACCCGATTTACGTACTGATTTTATGCCTGTGTATAAATCATATATTCCAGGTCCCGCAGCACTTAAAACAGTGTTTGATGCGGGGGAGATGGCAGGAAAGGATTCTGGACTGGACAACCTTAAAATACTCATAGAAGAGTATAGATCATGGATTACATCCCTGCAAAAAACAGTTCCGGATGATGAAATTCAGGGCAAGATAAACATCAAAAATCTTTTAGAGACATGTAAGAGAATGGAACATGGCTTACAGATTCTCAGAGTCAATAAAAACGCGTTGAGGGCTTTCAGGTTTGTAAATAGGGTTATGGCGACTAATTCTCAGTGGCGTCGTAGAGATAGCAATACCAGCTTTATCTGGCGGGCTTTCCAGATTGCGTTCCTGCTATTGGAAATTGATTCCATCACAGATCCTAAATCTAAGGATCGGGCTAAAATGGACGTGCTATGGGTTCATACAGGTTCGGGGAAGACAGAGGCATATCTTGCCGTTGCTATTTTCGATATAATATGGAGAAGGTATACAGGTTCAGATACAGACATTAATCCCGGCACCTCTATCATATCAAGGTATACCCTGAGGCTCCTTACATCACAGCAGTTTAGAAGGACGGTAGATCTTATTACAGCCGCCGAATATGTAAGAAATAATTATGATGAATTTAATGATAAAATTAATTATCCAATTTCCGCCGGTATGTGGGTTGGAGGTGGAATGACCCCGAATAAGCTTTCAGATGCGGTTAGAATAATAGAGGGTTCAGGAAACGGTGAACCTCAAAAGTCAGAGGGAGATCCGGTACAGCTTTATAAATGTCCTGCATGTGGTAGCTGGCTTGCTATTCCTGAAACCGGAATAAGACCAGATACCCCAATATTCGTGGCAGGACCTATAAATGCGGTTACCAGCACACCAGATGCGGACGTTACGTTACTAACTACAAATAATCTGTACGGAATTGAAATGGGGATTTATAGAATAACATTTCATGATAAAATGAAAAAGAGCGATATTATAAACTCTACTTTGTATGGGAGTTTCATTAATTCCGGAACATACCTTAATTTGCCCGGATACAGAATAAGCCATGATCGTAAAGATATTTACGTTACATGCATGAATCCAGATTGCCCTATATTTAATACCCGAATACCCGTTTATACAGTGGATGACCAGATATATAGTAAAAAACCATCAATAATAGTCGCAACAGTTGATAAATTTGCAAATATCCCTGTAAGTCCGCTGGCTTCCAACATACTCGGCGACATTAAATTGAAAACAAGACCGCCGGATCTGGTTATCCAGGATGAGTTGCATCTTCTTAATGGTCCCCTGGGCAGTCTTTTTGGTCTCTATGAGAACATGGTTAATGCTATCATAGAAGAAAGGGGGAATTTAAAGGTTAAATATATAGGCGCAAGCGCAACTGTCAGCAGTGTGGGCGATCAGGTTTCGCTTCTTTTTTCCCGAGAGGCTTCTGTTTTTCCACCAAGTGGTATTAATCCGGATGAAAATTTCTTTTTTGCTAAAGATGAAGGCGTAAAACGCAGAAGCAGGATATATACCGGTATTATGGGGTCACCCGATATGGGGTCTCAGACACCATTAATAAGGTTAATGGCCCAACTAATTGCCTTTAGGGAAAATTTCAGGGGAACAGCCGATCTTAAAAATTTTTACACACCTGTATTCTATTTTAACTCAATAAAAGAACTTTCAATAGCAACATCGCTTTTTAGGGAGGATGTGCGTGAATTGCTAGAAAAGTTTGACCCACCGGTCAAACTTGATACTGCCAATTATGAGGAACTCTCCGGCAAGGCCAGATCTGCAGAGATACCGGTAAAGCTTGATCGCCTTGAGAACTGGAATATTGTATCAGAAGAGAATACAGGAGCGCTGTTTACAACATCCATGTTTGGAACAGGTGTAGATATCTCAAGACTTACAGAAATGATAATGGCGGGACAGCCAAAATCAACATCTGATTATATACAGGCGACAGGTAGGATCGGTAGGTCTGCCGATGGGGTCGTATTTGTATTATATAACCCCCTGAAACCTCGCGATGTCAGCCATTATGAAATGTTCCTACAGTACCATAGCAGAATTAACATTTATGTAGAGAATTCTCCTGTTTCACCTTTTTCTACAGGCTCTATCTCAACGGGTATGGGTGCAACAATTGTTGGATTTGTAAGAGCGGTCGAACCTCAACTGCATGATGATCCAGGCAAAATATCCACATATGCCGGTGCAGCATTCGATGATTTTATAAAGAAAACAAACGATAGGTTAACGTCTATGGGTAATATAAAAAGTAAAGATATAATCTCTACAATACATAAAGATATAGAAAAATGGAGCCAGATTGTAGAAAATCAAAAAAGTAAGGTCATATACAGAAGTAACCCATATAAAATGCCAGATCCTAATAAGGTCATTATTCTTGGTTCATCACGTGATACGGTAACGCATCCTGAGGGCAATATAGCATTTAAAAATGTTCCAGATTCTCTGAGGGAGGTGGATGATATTTCGGTATTTGGGTATAATAAAACACCAGAGTATACAATTAGGCAAACCCAATTTGTTCTCTCATTTGGTCCTGAATCCATACTCGAGGGAGATAGCGGATCATTTTTAATAAAGCGTGCTGGTCTCTATGGAATCGAGACACCATACTATGTACCCCGGACTGTATCAAATAATACAATTCCTGAAGGGAATGGATATGCCAGAAATCTGATTGCAAGAAAATTTCATTTTGATGCAAAAGACATAAAGTTCATATCATTGCCATCAAATGAGTATGCAGGAAAGAATGAACAGAGCCCCCTGTATGAGGTCGTACCTTTCCCTTCGTGGGGAATCTGCAGTAATATTAATAACCATAAGGAAAAATACAGTATACTGTACCCATATGTGAAAAAGACTCAAAATGGTAATAAAATAACAGGGTGTCCAGAATGCGGAAACTCTAGATATACCCCGGTAAGATTTGTTTCAGCGTGCCCTGCCGGGCATCTGGATGATGTAAACTGGAACTTTTCAGTTCATGGTAGTAATATGTGCTTTCCGGATTATTATTACTGGGATGCTGGGGGTTATTCACTTAAATCCATACATATTGAATGCAGTAAATGTGGCAGGAAAACAGATATGGAGAAAATTTACGGGATGTATTATAATAACAGGGTAAAATGTAACGCACAGGATAGCAAAGGCACAACATCATGTAATATGAATATGTCTATAGCCCAGCGTGATTCCAGCTCTCTAAGGCTGCCGGAGATAATTACACTGCTCAATATTAACAGTACGGGAAAATTACCGCTGAACGGTGAGGAGGAGCTAATTGAGGCAGCCGGAATCTTATGGAAGAGGAAACCTAGCTTGGAGCTGTTAAAGAATATGCTTATCAAACTATCTAAAGATGATCCTGAAAAATACCAGGAGATAATTTCTGATCCGGATAATTATTACTACGGTAGCAGAAGTGATGACATTATAAGCATTTTCAGCAATGAATACAGGTATCTTTCTGATTCAGCAGGAAGCCATAAGGATGGTGGATTTGAGATGGGTGAATTCAGCTGCGCCGGCAATTCAAGACTTGCAGGAAATATGGATTACAGATCGATACAGAATATATCAGCAATTGCCGTCCAGACATCATTTATCAGGAATACAGGCGGAAAGAAGGTACAGCCCGTACCTGTCCCATCCTGTACAGAATATCAGGGGGAACACTATTTTCCGGCAACGATAATGTCCGGGGATGCAATTTTCATACGGTTTAGCAATATCAAAATACATAGTGAATATACACATTCGGAACTTAAGAGCACTGTGTACGGTAAATACCCACTGAATTATACATTTACATACCTTCATACACTATCACATAGTATATTAAGGACTATATCTGGATATACCGGATATTCACTACCATCAATAAGAGAGCGCATTTATGCTTTTGGAGAAAGTGGAGGAATTCTAATATATACAACAGGTGTCGGTAGCGATGGCAGCATGGGGGGACTAGTAGATCTGGTTAGCCAGGATAAAATGGAAAAAATTCTTGATGATGCAATAGAGAATATCAGTGCATGCTCAAATGATCCTTTCTGCCTTAACAGTAAAATGACTGCAAATAAAGATAATGGTTCGGCATGCTATAGCTGCACACTTTTACCGGAAACATCATGTGAGTATGGTAATAAATATCTTGACAGAAATGCAGTTTTAATGTGGGACAAATGAAATATAACTATTTTCTTAAATATCCAGCATGCCCCCAATGTGGGTCCCCCATATATAATCGATCAGAGGTAAGGATAGATAATCAAAATAAAAGATACATATGTGGGGACTGGAACGATTTCCACATATTTAATAAAGAACTTCCATGGAAAATTAATTTAAACCCTGCAGAAAATGCGTATATGGAATGGATGTCTGAAGGTATCCGTGGTATCCATGTAGTCAACTGGCCATTTCCTAACAGGTCTTTATTTCTGTCCATAGCCGCAGATATGATATCTCATATCCTTGATAGGAATGTACTTCTTATAACTGAACACAACAAACCAGCTGAAAACGTATTAGGGAATCCTGGAATACGTGAAATATTAACACGTCTATACCGGGTAACAGACGACCATGTAAACAGCTATTCACCGCGAATAAGTAAGAAGGATATTTTTCCAGTTATACGTAACGCGTGGGAATATAATATAGATGGGATTATTAAGGGCAAAATTCCATCGAAGTCTTTCTGGAAGGATATAGCAGAACATTATGGCATAACCCGTGAAAGGCTAAATCTCCGAAGAATCCCAAATGGTGCAAGATTTGGAACTATAAACTGTTATAATGCTATGGATTACAGTGAATTTAGTTCCGGTTCTCATTCAACTGCTGGACAACTCGTTACTGTAATTGAATACATATCACCTGAGTCTGTTTTAAATTATATTAGGGAGCGTGGTCCGGCTATAGTTATTGCTGATGCCGGTAGTAGTACAGATATTCTTGAATTTTTACTTAAGGATTGTGGCATACCTGTAGTAGCATTTACCGACTATGACATGAATACTGTAAGGAGGATTATGAACAGTAACATTAATTTTCACCCTTTAAAATCGGCTGAATTTATGAATGCTTATAGCCGTATATGCAATGTTAGGAATCTGTACCGCTCCAGAAAATTTAATACTGAATATATTGAATATAAGACACATAATATTATAATACCGGAATCATTGCATGTGGAAAATGGAATCGTGGAGAGATTTAGGAGTATAGAACGTAAATCAATTCTAACGTTAGGGGATATGGCTTATATTACTGTACGTAATGATAATATTTCTAAACTTATAGATGAGGTATATTCTATTTCAAGAGACGCGGGAGATAACTTTAAAAAAATCATTGAGGATAAATTTGGACCGGATTTAAAAAACCCATGGCGTGATGAATTCATTAAGATTATAAAGGAAAGAAAGATTAATGAACACTGGGCAATCATCGCTGGAAGATTTCTTGATCGTTATTTAACTTTAGAAAAAATTACTGTCCATACTTCCTCGCCTGCGGATGCTGCAGGCGTAAAAACCAATGGCATTATACTCCCGGGTGTATACAGGAACTTTAACTTCGGCGCTTTGAACACAGAAAAAATACTGGTCTGTGGAACGAATGAATCGCTTGAATATGCCCGTCACTATATTGAACATTCCATGTGCCAGAAATTTTACAGACCTTTTGTTGAGTATACTGGTAGTATGCCAGATCTCATTAGAACAGTTATGGGTGATATTAATTATAATGAGTTTAAAGAATACACTAAATACGGTAGCTATGATATAGATTATTATACTGAAATTCATCCAAGAGAAGATAAAATCAGAAATACTGTTAAATCTGGTGAGGATGCTGTATATATCTATGGAATAGATGGAAGATATACTGTCATACCTGCTGGTACTGAGATATATGTTATAAGAGGTAACAGCATTGAATCTATAAGGTTATCAGAAAAGAATATTGATAAACTTCCAGGAACATATATACTCTTTGATAGAAATGGGCTTTATAGATCCATACATCTGGAACTTCTAGAGTTTATTCTTAATAGTGGTGATATTGAAACAGTTAGTGTGGGTGGCAGGAGTGTCATTACAGTTGATATTTTTAATAAATCACGAATGTGGATACGTGGTCTTTCAAAACTATCTAAAACCATTCCCGCAGATAATATCGCGGCGGATCTTAAAAATCTTGGATTAAGTGCTGAAAATGAATCATATTTAAAAAGATGGTGGATTCCCATAGAGACTAGGGATGATACTGTGAGTTTATATATTGCCGATGGTCCAAAAACCCTGAATGATATGATAAGTATATTTGAATATCTGAAGGACAAACTTATGGATGATTCATTTAGCAGAGATGCTGCATTTGAATGCTTTAATGATGTAACTATAATGCACAAAATCTCACGCAAGATACTACACGGTGAATACACTGATCTATCCAGGAAATTTTTCAACCTTATTAATGGGGCAGCGGATAATGCACGTTTATTAATAAAAAAGGCTACAGTTGAAAAAGTTATTAATGACACGGATGCATATACCATAAATTATCCAGATAATACAGGGGCTGACTAAACTTGGGAAAGAATAATGGATTGAAAATGCTGGACATGTTTTCAGGTATGGGCGGGATGTCTTCGGGATTTGCACGCAAAGGGTTTAGCGTTACAGGCATTGATCTGGAACCTTTTGCAGTTGATTCATATAACAAATTAACAGGTGGAACGGGTACCACTGCAGATATACGGGAGATAACCATTAAATCTAATTATGATGTTATTGCCGGTGGTCCACCATGTAAACCGTGGTCAACAGTAAACCTCAAATCCCGTAAAAAACTCCACAGGGATTATGATCTTGTACAGAAATTTTTCAGCATAGTGACTGATAAAATGCCACTGGTATTTATTATGGAAAATGTACCTGCAATAAGGAACGACCCTGTTATAGAAGAGTCAATTAATAAGGTAGTAAAATCAGGATACACTGTTAGAACAGGCATCATTAGGTATTCTGATTATGGTGCTTCCACCGCCCGCCAGAGATTCTTTGTAACCGGAGTAAAAGGAAAGAAAAATAATATATTCGAATACATTGCAAAACATATTGCAACCCCAAAAACTGTGCGTGATGCTATATGGGCATACAGACATCTAAATGAGGGAGACACTCCGGACCACATCTGGCCACATCTTAGAACAATTTCAAGGTATTCAGATAAATACCTGACAGGTAAATATGGGTGGAGATGGCTGAAATGGGATGAACCGTCCCCATCTTTTGGAAATGTTATGAAAACATATACGCTCCATCCAGATTATCCACCTGAAAGCCCAAATGCGCGCGTAATATCTGTTCTTGAGGCACTCAGAATAATGGGATTTGATAAATTTGAATTTCCCCATCATATACCAATGGGTAAGAGATATCAGATGGTTGTAGATTCAATTAGCCCTGTGTTTTCATATATGCTTGCGGGAGTGGTTATAGATGTGCTCAGGGAAAGCAGGGCAGTTACAGCATAGGATTGGTGCAGCAATCATAAAATGGGGAGTTAATAATTACCGCGACTTTCCATGGAGATTTACCTATGACCCTTACAGGATTGCAGTTTCAGAAATTCTTTTAAGAAGGACGAGGGCGTTTCAGGTGGGCAGGATATATAACCAGATTATAGACAGGTATCCATCAGTGCAAAAGATTGTAAGTATTGGGGATAATGATGTCATGTTACTTACTCTGGGTTTCCACTCAAGAGCCCGGATATTACGCGAATTTGCCCACGAGATTACAGACATTTATAATGGTATTATTCCCGAGGATCGAAAGAAACTTCTTGCAATACCCGGCCTTGGTGATTACAGTGTATCTGCCATTAGGGTATTTGCATTCGGGCATAATGATCCATTAATTGATGCTAATAGTGTAAGAATCATATCAAGAATAAATGGGATTCTATATACCGATTCACTAAGAAGAAGTAGAATAATACATGAGAAATATGTGGAAATGGTTAATTTATACGATCCGGTAGTGTTCGGTTATTCCATTCTCGATTTTGGCGCTCTGATTTGTGGGACCGTTCCTAAATGCAGTGAATGCCCCTTAAACATGGAATGCCAGTATTCATTAGATCATTTAAAGCAGGGAAATAACATATAATTTAACGTATTCCGCTCTGGCAGGATTTTCCTATTTTTTCCGTAACAGCTCATGGAAACATTTCTTCTTAATATCTACTTTTAAAAATTTAAATATTATTTTTTATATTATTATATAATAATTAATCTATTATTATA
>JAKAAE010000051.1 GCA_021797225.1 Thermoplasmata archaeon
TTTATCACTTTTATTTTGTATGGCACTTCACTATAAATGTTTTATGAAACCATTATATAACTAAATGAGGCAGAGTAATTTATTATACATCCATGTTATAAATTAACACTAGTGATAACAGATTTTTCCCGGATATGTTATTGAGATAGAACCATTTTTCCAATAAACTCAGAAAAATCCATGACCTTGCTATCATATGCCAGATTGTTATAGCATAGGGGGCATATGGTAACAATATTATCGGATTTTTTCTTTAAGTCAGTATACCTCTGTACCGATACCTTTTTTGCAGTATCAGGAAATAGCAGTTCATCGGGACCACCACAGCACATATTAGATTTTCCATTCCTATCCGGCATATTAACATCTGTTATGGAATTAAGTATATCTAGGGCCCTGAACCTATTATTATGCAATACCATATGGCATGGCTCCTGGACTGTAATACCTTTCCTGAACTTTTTATAATTAAGGTTCAGAAGGTCAGTATAATAAACCACGTCAATATGGAAACCCGGAACATATTCAGAATACCGATTTTTAAGTAAATCATGGGTATGGGGATCAACTGTTATTATTTTCTTTACCCCATTTTCCCTCAGAAATTCATATACACTCTTGGCATATTCCCGGAAATCTTCTATGTATCCAAGATCGTATAGAAACATACCAGGATAGGGCTCATTCTTACCCAGGTATCCAAATTCAACCCCGGATTTTTTTAGCAATTCTACTATATTCCTTAAATCGTTATTCATGGTCTCCTTCAGGTTTCTGTCATAAAAATGCCTTGATAGTCTGATCAACGGAATGTGATTTTTCATTACTGATGCAACACTTCTTACCACATTTTCATCAATATACTTCCTGATTCTGTTTATACCCCGTGTATAGGGCATCATCTGGTACATATGTCCGGTAATAATTACCGTGCTGCTCCGTGGAAAATCGATACCTTTAGCCCAATCAGCAGCCTCTTCCTTAAGCCCCAGTGGATTTTCATATTTTAAAATGCTTTCCTTTATGAGGTTGGCAACAGGGTTTTTATCTCTTTTTATATCACTGATAATGAATTCTTTCATGAGTTCACTGACCACTCCTGCATTAACGCCTGCGGGGCATACATTTACACAGGCATAACAGTCCAGGCAGGAGTAAAAGGAATCACCCAGTTCCACCTGGGCATCAGGGTTCTTCATTACAAAATCAGCCAGAATAACCCTTCCCCGGGCACCGAAAACAGAATTGTAGTGATTAGCATCAAGGGTCGGGCATACACTCTCACAGAATCCGCAGCTGATACATTTTGCAGTTATGTTTTCAATTTTTTCAATCAGGTTCATAGAAAATCTTGCCCCTGTTCAGTATATTATTGGGATCAAATACCTTTTTGATCGATTTCATGATTTCCAGCGAGTAAAGAGAATTCCTCTCCAGATATTCCTCATATAGAAGCCGGTTTTTTTCAGTGCCTATTCCGTGCTCTGCTGAAACAGAACCCATATGTTTTATGGCTACCTTTGCTATATCCATCTGGAGTTTCTCCATCTTTTTCCTTCCATCTTCTGTGTTGTCCATAAAGATGTTTGCATGAATGTTACCATCCCCAATATGCCCAAATAATGTTGCCTTAATCTTGCTATCACTGACACATTTTTCTATTTCTTTCATGGCACCAGCTAGTTCGCTGGAAGGGACGATAACATCGCCTATAACCACCAGCTGCCTATTATTTTCACGTAATGATAACAGGGCAGAATATGCTCCCTTCCTTGCCGTGTAGATTTCATCCATCCTTGTCTGGTCAGTTATCACCGTGACATTATCAGTAAATTCTTTCATTATCTTCCTTACATTATCTATCTTTCTTTTCAGAGCTTCTGCAGGGCTATCAATATCAATCATCAATAGAAACTGGGTGTATCGTGGTATTCGAATTTTCATGCGCTTTCTTACCGAATTAATTGTTCCGATATCCATGAATTCAGCAATCAGGGGTGTAATTCCACTACTTTTTATTTTATTCATGGATTTCCCAACGCTTTCAATATCCCTATAAAAACCCATGAGTTTAGCGGTAGCCTCCGGTAAAGGCTCTATTTTCAGTACCGCCTTTGTAATCACCCCAAGTGTTCCCTCACTGCCTATCATAAGCGCAGTAAGGTCATACCCTGCGCTCCTTTTCAATGTGTATTCACCTGTTTTGATGATGTGACCATCGGGAATTATAACATCCATGCCCAGTACCCATTCCTTGGTTGCACCGTATCTCACGGCCCTGAGTCCCCCGGCATTGGTTGATAAGGAACCGCCAATAGTTGAAGCTCTGGAACTGGCCGGGTCTGGAGGATAAAAGAAGCTATATTTTTTAAGTTCCTGGTTCAGCGCATCTATCCTCACCCCTGGCTCGCATACAGCGTATCTGGAGGATGTATTGATTTCCATTATTCTGTTTAAATTCATGGTGCTGATTATAATGCCATTGAATCCGCTTACCGAGGAACCTGTAAGTGATGTTCCACCGCTGCGTATGGTCACGTCGATCCTGTAATTATTGCACACGTATAGTATTTCTGAAATGTCATCTGGTGTATCAGGCAGGCAAACTGCCAGTGGTAATTTACCGTTTATGTAGGAAGCATCTTTCATGAATGGTATCAATTCTTCTTCTGTGGCGAGTACTTTTTTGGTCCCTATTTTTGAAATGATTTCTGTTATAGCATCTGTTTCTGCCTTCTGCATGTTAAATGTAAATCATTACCATTATTAACTCTTTTTATATTTTCAATTCTGTTTAGAAATGTTTATAATAATCACGGGTTTACTGATTTATGGAGACAAACACTGTTGCTGATTATGTTTATAGGCATAACAATGTTAAGGGGATGTATATGGTTTTAATTGCATCGGCCAGTGTATTTCTGGACGTATGGGATTTAACCGCATTCGGATTCGTGCTTACCTTCTTCAAGGCAACTTTCCTGCCTGCAGGATTAATTCTTGGCGTCTCTGTTGCTGCTGCCAATATAGGTGCAATTGCAGGAGCCATCCTCGGTGGATATTTTACTGATAAGTTCGGTAGAAAGAGGCTTTTGATTTATAATATGTTTGTTTTCGTGGTTTTTTCATTCCTTATTGCGGTGTCCACAAATATACTCCAGTTCATAGCATTCAGGCTGATAATGGGATTCTCTATTGGAAGCGATGTTGCAACAGGATTCTCATACATATATGAATACATAAGCAAGGGTCAGAGAAACCGTTACTACTCTCTCTGGGCATACAGTTTTTCTGTTGTTGCACTTATCGCTGTAGGTTCTGTATTCCTTCTTACAAGGGAAATCAGCAATGACTCTGTATGGCGTTACATTTTCGTTATAGGCGGAGTATTTGCTGCCATTATACTTTTATTTAGAACAAGGATTACTGAAACACCTGTATGGTTGTATGGAAATGGAAAATACAGAGAAACGAAGGATGTTTTAAAAAAAGTGTATGGTGAAGATATTAATATAAATGATAATAACAGGAAAGAACACATAACTTTAAAGAATCTAATCAAGCTATTTCATAAGGGATTGAACCGGGAGCTCATATTTACTTTTTCACTGAACGGCATAGTTGGATTTATCGGATGGGGATTTGCATTTTACATTACCTATATGCTTGCACTGTTAAAATTCCTGGCATTTGACCAGATCCTGGAGGCGGATGCAATTATATATGCATTCGGATTTCTGGGAGCGTTTCTATCATCACATCTTGCAAAACGTTTCGGTATATACAAATCTGCTATCATTCCTGCCGTAGTGGCTTCAATATCCATATTCGCACTATTTCTTGCATTTGATCATATTCTACCGGTGTACCTTGTTATTCCACTTTCAATTATAATAATATTTATGAACTATTCAGGCCCAATGGCATATAATGCGGTCTTAAATGAGTTCATTCCGACATCCCTGAGAGGAGTTGGTAATGGATGGAATTATATGTTCAATAAGATAACCGAAGCCGTCAGCGGCCTCACTGCGGGGGCAATACTTGTAATTGTAGGGTTAAAATTCAATACTATCATCTTATTTCTTATAGTGTTTTCATTTACAGCTACAGCAATAATTGCCGGTCGAAAAGGTTATTTTAAAAATTACAGGGTTTCTGATTTCCACACCTCTCCTGATGAATAAATTTCTTTTTTCCATATGGGAGGGATTACCTTTATTTTATCTATAATGTAATGGCAGGCGAGGAACGCATCTTCCCTATGCACCGCGGATACAGCTATTCCGATTGAATCCTCCTTGAGATTCACCCTGCCCGTACGCTGTATAACCGAGACTTCAATAATTGAATACTTATTTCTAGCTTCTTCGATAATTTGGTGTATTGTTTTCAGTGCCATTTCATCATAGGCTTCATAAAAAAGTGCCACAACGTCTCCGGATGTTTCATCCTCTGATCTTACGGTTCCAAAAAATGATACAACAGCACCTGCACTGTTATTTTTTACGCTGTTAATTACCTCTACTGTATCAATTTTTTCAGCCTGTATCCTTATCATATCGATTATAATATGCAATTGCTATAAATAATTTTAACTATGAATAATGAAAGTCCCATGCCATGGTTTAGCCGGAAATCAGTGTACTTAGACATAAAACAAAAAATAGATATAGGTATGTAGCTTTTACGCTTATGGAAGTAAAGGTTAAGAGCGAAATGGACATAGATAGGGGGCTTTGCGATTACTGTGGAGCCTGTGTTGGAATGTGTCCAACTGATGCGATTAATTTGGATGAAACAGTTATAGCCATAAATGAAGATAAGTGCATTAAATGCGAATTTTGTGTTATAGGTTGCCCTACAGGAGCAATCTCAGCGGAGTGGTTCCATGCTAAATTATGATGTTCTTGTAATAGGTGCGGGGCCTGCAGGTAGCTCTGCAGCAAGGTATTCTGCAAGATACGGTCTGAAGACCCTGATGGTAGAAAAGCGTCCGGACATAGGTTCTCCGGTAAGATGCGGAGAGGGTGTATCAAAGGTATGGATGCCGGAGGTAGACTTAAAGCCTGAACAGCACTGGATATCTGATGAGGTAAAGGGGGCAAGAATCTACGGTCCTTCAGAGAAAAAGCCCATTATACTTGGAGCAGAAAGCGCAGGCAACGAGGTGGGCTTTGTTGTTGAGCGTGATAAATTCGATAAGCATATTGCAACACTTGCCGCCACCGAGGGTGCAGATATATGGATAAAATCACCAGCAACCTCCGTAATAAAGGAAGGAAACCGTGTTGTGGGCGCTAAAATCAGACATAACGGTGAGGAAGTCGAGGTCAGAGCAAAGATGGTAATAGCAGCCGACGGTTTCGAAAGTGAATTTTCAAGGTGGGCAGGGCTGAAATCACCCATACTGAAGAAAAACGATATCATATCTGCACTGGAATACAGAATGGAGAATGTGGAATCAAACGAAGATTTCACAGATTTCTACTTAGGATCAATAGCACCTGCAGGTTATCTCTGGGTATTTCCAAAAGGTCCCCATGAGGCAAATGTTGGAATCGGTGTAACCATAACAAGAATGAAAGATCGCCTTGATGTTAAAAACTATCTTGATTCATGGATAAAATCGCATCCGGGGTATAGCAAGGGACGTATAATACAGCAGATAAGCGGTGGAGTTTCAGTGAATAAGGTAAAGGATAAGATGAGCCTACCCGGACTTCTGGCAATAGGAGATGCTGCAAGGCTTATAGATCCCATAACAGGTGGAGGCATAGCCAACGGAATGATTTCCGGTAAATTTGCCGCACAGGTCTCTAAAAAAGCCATACAGGAAAATGATTATTCGGAACAGATGATGAAAAACTATGACCTAATGGTAAAAGAAAAATTTGAGAGAAAACATCTAAGAAACTGGTTTGCAAAGGAAAAACTTGGTACGCTGTCTGATGAAACACTGGACAAGCTTGTTGATGTTATATCAGATGTTAAAATGACAAACATCTCAGTTGAAGAAATATTAAAAGCGGTTCAGATGAAATATCCAGAGCTTGTATCACAGCTTGAAGATTTAATTTAAATCTGTGATTCCAGATCATCAAGGCTGAAATTGCCTCCCTTGAGCTGGCTTTTGAGCATTTTTTTGAAATTCCTGTTCTTTTTTATTGCTTTCATGTTCTTCTTCATGGCATTGTATTCTTTCAACAACTGCCTTACATTCTTTTCTCCCTGACCAGATCCTGCAGCTATCCTCTTTATGCGCTTTGCATTTAGCTCATCTGGATTTTCCAGTTCAAAGTATGTCATGGAATCAAGTATTACTCTGTATAAGCGTAATTTTTCATCGGCCTGCTCCAACTGTGAATCATCCAGCTTATTTCCTCCGGGCATTTTTGCCAGTGGAAGCGCACCGAAGAATTTTTTCAGCAACCCGGGTTTTGCAAACTTTTCCCACACATCGTACATATCTTTCAGGTCAAATTTGCCTGACATCAATTTATCCAGTGACGCTTCGGCTTCCTCTTCGGTTATGTTTGTTTCAGCGACAACCTCCATGAGAGAATCTATATCGCCCATTCCAAGAAGTCTTGACAGGAATTTTTTCGGATTAAAAATCTGTATATCATCCATGTGCTCTCCTGTGCCTATAAAATAAACAGGGGATTTTATATCGGCAACTGCACTGAGTGCTCCTCCTGCTTTTCCAGTGCCATCCATCTTTGTTATTATAACCCCGTTGATATTCACAGCGTCATGAAGCTTCTGTGCCTGTGGCCCTGCCTGCTGACCCAGTGTTGCATCTATTACAAATAATACTGTATCAGGACTGACTTTCTCCTTTATTTCCCTGACCTCATCGATTAAATCCTGATCCAGAGAATCCCTGCCGCTTGTATCTATAATTTTTATTTTATAATCATTTAAATCTTTGATTCCATTCTTAACAATCTTCAATGCATTCTTTTCATCCTTTTCTCCATAGAAACCGGCGTTCACATCCTTTGCTATCTGGTTTAATTGCTCGTAGGCACCGGGCCTGTGTACATCAGCTGCGATTAATCCAGTGGAAAGCCCTTTTTTCTGGAATAGCCTTGCAAGCTTCCCAGCAGTTGTGGTTTTGCCATTACCGTATAAACCTACCAGCATTAATGTCTGCGGCTTCAGTTCAAAATCAGCATCGGTACCAAGTATTTTCAGCAACTCTTCATATATTATCCTGATAATATAATCCTGTGATGTCATCCCTGCAGGTGGCTTTTCCTGTAGTGCCCGTTCCTGGACCGTATTTGAAAGTTTCAGTACAAGTTTGACATTTACATCAGCCTTCAGTAACGCTCTCTGTATTTCCTTTGTAACCTCCTTTACAGTATCCTTGTCTATATAACTGGAACCTGAAATTTTATGCATAATATTCTTTAATGAATCCGATAAGCTATCGAGAACCATAATCAATTATCAAAATATATTATATAATAGTTTGTTAACAAGACTTGAAAGAGACGGTAGATTTTAAGCCACAAAAGGATTTAAAAAAAATTTTATAATATTAGTATTCTCTCCAGCGGTGACCACAGGATTCGCAGGTATAGAATTTGGTTTCAGGCTCATCCGCTGATCTTGTCTGCTTCAGCAAATAGTATGCCCCGGTATGGTGGCAAACGGGACATACAGCATCACTATCCAGGGGCTCTGCATTTACTTCCTTTGCCACCATTATGATCTCTTTGTCCGAGCTTTTGGAAATTATCTTCTGTTCAGCCATTCCGACTTTGGACTGCTCGTAACCACAACTGTTGCATACATATTTATCTTTACTTGGAGTCATCAAAGCCCCACATTTTGGGCAAAACATAGTACTTAATTTCAGAAGAATATTTAACACTTGCGAGAATTTTAGTTAATTTAATTATTACAAATCAATATACCGGAAAAAAGGCCACTGAATTTATGATGTGGATGAATTTCCTGCAATCAGGGGAGAATGCTTATAAATATTCATTCCATACTAATGATATACATGGAATATAAGACCACATATAGATTCAGAATATATCCAGATAAAACCCAGATAAAGACCATAGATGACATTCTGTATTTATCCCACATATTATACAATGCCATGTTAGAGCAGAGAAAGATGGCATATGAATTGAATAGGGATTTTTATGAAAACCTAAAGGTAAACTATAACACCCAATCTGTTGAGCTATCAAAACTTAAGAATGAATTTCCTGAATATAAAAATATATATTCACAGGCCTTATGAATGTAGCAAACAGATTGGATAAATCCTATGACAACTTTTTTAGAAGAATAAGGGAGAGGAAGAAGGGAAAAAGGATAAAGGCAGGATTTCCCAGATTCAAATCCAGGGAACAGTAACGTTCAATAACATATATACAGTTCGGCTTTAAGATGCTGGATAATACCCATGTATTCTTTTCCAAAATAGGTAAAATAAGGATGTTCCAGCATAGAGAAATAAGGGGAAAAATAAAGCAGGCAACCATTAAGAAGGATAAAGCTGATAACTACTATGTAACACTTATTGTTGAAGCAATTAATAATAGTATAAACTGCTCTGAATTTCCATATAATCCGGTAGGAATAGATGTTGGCCTTCTAAAATTAATAGCTACTACAGACAACACTCCGGTAGACCCGCCTAAATACTTAAGGAAATCAAAAAAGAAATTGAAAAGGGCACAGAGAAGCTTATCAAGAAAGCAGAAAGGTAGTAGGAACAGAAGGGAAATGAGGGTAAGGGTTGCAGGCATGCATATTCATATATCCCACCAGAGAAATGATTTCTCACAGAAGCTATCCAGGACTCTGGTAAACAATCACAACTTCATAGCATATGAGGATTTGAATATAGAGAATATGCTTAATAACCATAAGATGGCTAAAAGCATAGCAGATGCATCCTGGGGTGAACTTATTGAAAACACTATGTACAAGGCTGAGAGGGCCGGTAAATACTGTGTAAAGGTAAACCCCAAGAATACATCCAAGATGTGCTCTTATTGCGGCAGTATAATAGGGGAACAGACCCTTGATGACAGGGAGTACCATTGCAGTAACTGTTGGTTATGGATAGTTTAAACTTATACAAAGCTAAAGAGATATATATAACGAATGATTTATATAAATATATAAGGGAGGTAATGTAAATGCCTGGAAGAATATGGACTGGTGAAGAAAAATATAATATTATAATGGAATCATTCCAGAATCCCAACATTACAATAGCAGAGATATGCAGGGAGCATGGAATAGCAGTATCAATGTTCTATAAATGGAAGGAACAGTTCTTAGAAGGTGGAAGAAAAGGATTAGAAGGAAAAGATCCTGATAAGGCTTTAATGAAGGAGAATGAGAATTATGATATCCTGTAATTAGTTCCCATATATATCTATTGTTCCTTAACATTTAACTTGCCTCCCTTTTCTTCATATGCCATGGCAGGTGTTACAACCGGCCTTCCATCTATGGACAATGACATATGCCTTCTCTTATAATTATAGTAATAGACTACCTCCTCCCATGTGGAGAAGTAAGGCTTCAATGGCTTTACTGTACCGTTTAACCTTTCCAGTTTGCCATTGGTCTGTGGATGGTCTACCCTTCCAAGTATGTGTTTTATTCCATTGCTATCAAGGTATTCCTGGAACTTATTATGGTCTCCAGGTATACCGTTCTTTCCATTGGAGAAGAACTGTGTACCATGGTCTG
>JAKAAE010000052.1 GCA_021797225.1 Thermoplasmata archaeon
CCTTCTTTCCATTGCTATGTATTATTGTATTCAGGGTGTATGTGCTGTTATTAATATGAAGCTCAATAGGTGCGTTTCCGGTCACATTGTCAGCATTGATATAAAAAGTAAAATTTAACAGTTTGCCCTGGGGGTAATATGCAATGGAATACCGTACTGGAGATACTATATTGTAATCACTGGATGTTATATTTACATTGACACTCTTCATGGCAGAAGTTCCTGTATTTTCAGTATATGCCGTAAGTTTTATGAATTTTTCCTTTTGGTATATCACCGGCGGATTAGTTATATATGAAATTAGTCCTATCTCGGGGTGCCCTACCGGAATAGTAAATGCTGTGTTCCCTGAGATTGTTGTGTTGCTGTACGTTAGATTTTCATCATAATACTGGTATTTGCTTTCTTTGCTTATATTTACAAGCTGCATGATAGTATAAGAATGGCCCTGTTCTATTTCAGGTATATTATTATATGTCCTTACATCTGAATTCGGACCACTTATATATGTATATGAGAATGGAGATTTATATGCAGAAAGATTGAGAGATACGTTTGCATCGGTCATGGTTACGTATGAAATGAATGTAACATAAAGTGGGGTTCCACTGCTTCCCGGAGCAGGGAGCTCTGTCGAATTGGGTGCGTACCATGATACAGATGTTACTGCCACAGCATTATTCTCAGTGGTGTCTGGTGAAGCAACACCGGGGTTGTTACCAGGGAATGTTATTCCGGATGCACCAATAGCCAGCATTATCATAGACATTATTATTAGTCCAGTTATTATTTTTTTATTTGTGTTCATTTTTATCACCATTTTTTTCCTTTATCAGGAGCGTGATCATCACGGCAAAAAGCAGAAATATTATCCCTGTTATATATGTAAAATTGTATGCAATTTGTGAGGGGAATCCATAGGTAATGGGGATAAAAGGAAATCCGTTGAACCTGTATGGTATTAGACCTATTATTATTCTTACAGAAAATATTGTTTCATATGTACCGCCGATTGCCGGTGCAACGGTCATGCCGAGCTCCCTGAATACTGTATTGAGACCAGTGGCTTCACCTGCCTTCGATTTCGGTGTCGAAATAAGCAGCAGATTGATTATTCCTACAAGTACAAAGGAAAAGCCAGATCCAAGTATTGTCGCTGCTTCTATTATATCCATAACCGAACCTCTGTGCACAAGAAGCAGGAAAAATGCACCGAAACTTACAGTAAGTCCTATCAGTATGGATATTTTTGGTCCCCTGGAATCTGTTACTTTAGATGCAACAGGGGCAAACACCATTGCTAGTATCGTTGCCGGGAGCATAATTAAACCTGATTCAAGAATTGACCTTCCGAATCCGCTGGGTGCAGGATCCTGAAGTAGGGTTGGAACTGTAAAGAACAGGAAGTACATACCAGCCATGGTAAAGAGTCCCACAAAGTTTGCAATCAGTATATTCCTGGTTTTCAACAAATGCATATCAATGAATGCATATTTACTGCGAAGTTCATAAATAACAAATAAATAAAAGGCCACTGTTGAGAATATAAACAGGAATAAAATCAAGGGAGATGCCCAGCCATACTGATTGCCCTCGGATAGTGCGAATATTAATGACACGAGTGCAGAAGCCATGATTACTACACCGGTTATATCGATTTTCTCCTTTATAGGTGCCGCTGCATCCTTCAAAAAGAAATAGGAAAGAATGAATAGGGCAAAAGCTACCGGTGCAATAGTATGGAAGGACCATTCCCAGCTGTATGCTTCGGTAATATATGCACCTAACACAAGTGCAATTCCTGCTCCTACAGCGAATGTTGCACTCATTAACCCCTGCGCCAGTGCCAGTTTAGATTTTGGAACAACATCATTGATTATTGCATACGCCAGGGGATACATCCCGAAGCCTATGCCCTGTATAACACGTATTGCTACAAGCTCATCGAGAGTAGTTGCAAAACCGCCCATGGATACGGAAACTGCATAAATAAAGGACAGTGTCAGAAACACCTTTCTCTTTCCGAAAACATCGCCGAGTTTGCCGAATATTCCGGCTGCTACTGTTCCTGTAATTAGATAAGCAGTAAGAATCCATGAGACACTGTTATAGGTGGTATTGAAAAAAGTAATAAATATAGGAATAGCAGGAACAATCATTGTTTCAACATAGACTATCAACGTTCCCGCAAATGCCATAAGGGCAACGATTCTGTACACATCACTTTTCTTAAGCTCTTCCATATATGTCTTATTAGACATGTCTAATTAGTATAAATAAATTATCATTGTATGTAGAGAATTAATATTCCTGACAAAGGAAAATAAACTAAAATGCCCTGGATAATACACTAATCCTGATATTTGGAAATCTACGCACAAAAAATTTAGGCGATATAGAATGCAGAGGAATGTATATAATACGAATGAATATCGTCTCTACAGAAAAATTAAAATCTGAAAATGATTAGGCCGTATGTACGCTTTGTCTGATCGCTTAATAATACAATAAAATAATGAAATGCCTAATTGAAATTGTAAGAAGGTGGTTATTTGAGAAAAACAGTAATTGCACTGGGAGGGAATGCACTTGACAATGGGAAATCATCAATTGAAGAACAAATAGAGAAGGCAACCCAAACATTTTCCAGACTTGCTGAAATTGTAAATTGCAATGATTCAGTGATTACATATGGCAATGGGCCACAGGTTGGAGAAATATTCGAAAAAACATCATATCCTCTTGGTATCTGTGGTGCAATGTCGCAGGGATTTTTGCTCCACCTAATTTCAACAGCATATGAAACGCTGAAAGATAGTGGCATTCTAAATAAGACATCAGTCCCCGTGCTCACACATACAGTTATTAATCAAAACATCTATACAATGAAACCTATAGGCCCATTTTGCGATCATAAAATTGACGATTCATATGCAATGGAAATGGGAAAGGGATACCGGAAGATGGTTAAATCACCCGAACCGGTAAGTATACTTGAAAAAGATTCTATAACATCTCTTATGTCGAATGGTTATATACCCATTGCAGTCGGTGGTGGCGGAATACCTATCGAAAAGACACAGAATGGATATACGGAGTTTAATGGTGTTGTTGACAAGGACTTGAGTTCAGCCCTCATAGGTACGCTCATAGGGGCAGAGAATTTCATTATCATAACAGATGTGAAAAATGTATATCTTGATTATGCCAGTAAAACTGGAGTAATTAATAAAATTGGGTACAGTGATATGCTGAATTATTATAATAAAATAAACTTTGAAGAAGGCACAATAAGGCCAAAAATTCTGGCTGCACTCAAATTCTTGCAGAGAGGAGGCAAGAGAGTCTATATAACTTCCATTGACAATATAGAAACCATGGGTTCCGGAACTGTAATAGAAAAATGAGGAATAAAAATACCTGTATTGAGCTTTATGATTTATCTCATCATTTCTTCCTTATGCTTCTGTCCTCCTTTTGTACCCTTATGTCCTGATCCGTGCTGCATTCCTCCTTTCTTTGATTTACCTCCCTTATTTACTCTTATTTTATCCTCTAGCATATTTAATATTAACTCTGTTTCTTTCTGATCTCTTATACTTTCAGCAAGATCGTGCTCTCCTATATAATCAAGCCACATGTATATATGCCCCTCTTTAACGTGATAATCTATGGCAGGTTTATCGTATAATGCCTGGCATTTCATTTCATAGTACAGGCTCGGGACATCGCAGGCTACACCGATAGTTCTATCAAAAGATTTAAAATAAAAAGGTTCCATATTTAATTAATTCAATTGAGTACTTAAATATTTTCCATACAAAATTAATTAATAGGGATAAATATACAGAACAGGTAATAAAGATAAACTTTTAACTATTCTCACTGAAAATAAATATACGTTAAGCAGAATAATACTTATGGAAACTTTAGAACAATATATATGAAGTGATTTTATGAGCTTATTTTTCCAAAAAATTCACATAGTCTGGGATAAAAATTTTAAATTATGCTCTAACTTCCGTAATGCTGAATACTTAATCAACACTTCATAAATCACGAATGTTCATTATTTTCAATTATAGGAATGTAAAGAACCATTTCTCGTAGCAATATTATTCACTATTATAAACAATAAATATATTCAATAATTTCTAAATTATTAAATAGCCCTTATAACTAATAATTGAGGAATTTGCATGACAGAAGACAATCCTACATTTTTAACTTCTAAAAACCTAGAAAACTTATCAATGGATGAAATAATTAATAAATTAAACACATCAAAAGAGGGACTTTCATCAAATGAGGCTGAAAAAAAGGCTATCCCTATATGGAAAGAATGAAATTCCAGAAAAAGAATTGAACCCGGTTCTAAA
Source organism: Thermoplasmata archaeon (assembly GCA_021797225.1). The sequence continues at coordinate 4,380 of JAKAAE010000052.1, forward strand.
ATTTTTGAGTTATTTCATAAATCCACTTGCCATAGCCATAGAGGTTGCCGCAATTCTTTCACTAGCACTCTGAAGGCTCTCGGATTTCTATTTAATCCTTGGCTTACTCCTTACTAACGTCGTTATAGAATTCTGGCAGGAAAAAAGTGCCGGAGATGCAGTGACATCCTCCCCTATCTAAAGATAGGAGCTTCCCGCTTCTGCAGAAAAAACTTGCCATTGCTGGTATAGGTTTTCCCCTCCACGGGCATAAATTCCCCACAGTCCGTGGGTATTCTCTTCTTTTTATGCCTGCTCCTTTTTGGCTTTATTATGATAAAGGTACTGAATATCTTCTTGAATCCTGCATGGAGAACATTCACTGCCCCATTGTCGTCTCTATCTATTGTTAATCCGCATTTAATGCAGCTATATTCCCTGTCATCAAGAGACTGCTCCTCCATTATATTGCCACAGTTAGAGCATTTCTTTGATGTATTCTTAGGGTTAACCTTTACACAGTATTTGCCGGCTCTCTCAGCCTTGTAAATAGTGTTTTTAATAAGCTCACCCCAGGAAGCATCTGCTATGCTTTTTGCTAATTTATGGTTCTTCATCATATTCTCTATGTTAAGGTCCTCATATGCTATGAAGTTATGATTGTTTACCAGAGTCCTGGATAGCTTCTGTGAAAAATCATTTCTCTGGTTGGCTATGTGACTACTTATTTTTGCAACTCTTACTCTTGCCTCCCTTCTATTATTGCTGCCTTTTATTTTTCTTGATAAACTTCTCTGTGCCCTTTTCAATTTCTTTTCTGACTTTCTCAAGTATTTAGGTGGGTCTACAGGAGTGTTGTCTGTTGTTGCTATTAATTTTAGAAGGCCAACATCTATTCCTACCGGATTATATGGAAACTCAGAGTAGTTTATATTATTGTTAACCTCTTCCACCATAAATGTTACATAGTAGCGGTTTGCCTTGTCTTTCTTTATTGTTGCCTGCTTTATTTTTCCATCTATTTTTCTGTGTTTAAGCATCCTTATTTTTCCTATCTTTTAAAAGGATACGTGTGTATTGTCCAGTACCTTAAATCCGAACTGTGTGTATGTTATTGAACGGTAATGATCCTTGGATTTGAATCTGGGAAATCCTGCCTTTATCTTTTTTCCGTTCTTCCTCTCCCTTACTCTAATGAAAAAGTTGTCATATGCTTTATCCAATCTGTCTGCTACATTATGCAATACCTGTGAGTATATATTTTTATATTCAGGAAATTCCTCCTTAAGTTCTGATAGCTCTATGGTCTGTGTGTTATAGCTGACCTTTAGGTTTTTATAATAATCCTTATTCAGCTGGTATGCCATCCTTCTCTGCTCTAGCATGGCATTGTATAATTTATGGGATAAATACAGAATATATTCTATAGTCTTTGTTTGTGTTTTATTCGGGTATATTCTGAATTTATATGCGGTAGTATATTCCATGCTTATCATTGGTATGGTATAAATCTTTATAAGCATTATCTCCTGATTTCCAGAAATTCATCCACATCGCAAGCTCAGTGGCTTTCTTTCTGGTAGAATGATTTGTAAAAGCTTTAATGAAAAAACTTGCAGTAAATACCAAAGTATTAAGGGATAATCATTGGATTGTCATCCCTGCCAGCGACCTTGTACCCGGGGACATTATCCATCTGAGCATAGGAAATATCGTTCCAGCAGATGGGAAGTTAATTAAAGGTTCATATTTGAATGTTGACCAATCAGCATTAACGGGGGAATCATTACCAGTTTCGAAAGCTGTGGGAGATGTCATTTATTCGAGTTCCCTCGTACGGCAGGGAGAGATGGATGCTATTGTTATCGGAACAGAGAAAGGTACATTATTCGGAAAAACAACCATGTTAACAAGTGAGGCTGTCAAGACCTCAAATATGCAAAAAATAACAGATAAAGTACTGTATTTTCTTGTTGCTATAGCAGTTGTTTTAGATATAGTAATATTTATAGATGGTATAATTCTGCACACAAATTTACTTGCGGATTTATTATTTGCGTTAATACTTCTGGTAGCCTCAATACCCATTGCAATGCCTGTTGTGATCACAATGACAATGGCACTGGGAACAGTTGAGCTGTCGAAGAAAAATGCAATAGTAACAAGATTTGCAGCTGTTGAAGAATTATCCACAATGGACATACTGTGCAGCGATAAAACCGGTACCTTAACACAGAACATTATTACTGCCGGCGATCCTGTACCCTATAATAATTATACTCCAAGTGATGTTTTGCTCTATGCGGTTCTATCCTCCAGCAATGAAAATATGGATGCCATCGATCAGGCTATTGCAACCAGATCAGAAGCTGCCGGCGTATCACATATGCTTCCCAACTTCACACAGGAAAATTTCATACCTTTCGATCCGGCAAAAAAAAGAACAGAATCCACCGTAATGGTAAGGGATAAAAATTCTGTGATGCACATTATGAAAGGCGAACCCAACACCATTATATCACTGATAACTAATGTTCCACAGGAATTACCGCCTAAAGTTAACAGCCTTGCCAGTGAGGGTTACCGTGTTATTGCTGTTGCTGTTTCAAATGATGGTAAAGAATACCAGTTTGTCGGTTTAATACCGTTATTTGACCCACTAAGGCCAGATACAAAGAAAATGGTAAACACCGCAGAGAGCATGGGAATAAAAGTAAAAATGATAACAGGAGATAATATAGCCATAGCAAGAGAGATAGGAAAACAAATATCACTGACCGGGGAGGCAATAAATTCATCTGCTTTATCGAATGTCGGTGCCGGAGAGATAGAAAATGTTGATATATTTGCCCAGGTCTTTCCAGAGCAAAAATACAATATAGTTAAACTGCTAAAATCAGATAAACATACTGTTGGAATGACCGGTGACGGTGTCAATGATGCACCTGCATTGAAAGAAGCAAACATAGGCATAGCAGTTTACGGGGCAACAGATGTAGCAAAAAATGCTGCTGACCTTGTTTTATCAGCTCCCGGACTGGCCGTAATCATTGATGCTGTAAAAGAGGGCAGGTCTGTTTTCCAGAAAATGCTTAGCTATGTGCTCTACAGGATAACAGAAACAGTCAGGATACTGGTATTTGTTACTGCGTCAATATTAATATTCCGATTTTATCCGATAACAGCCTTTATGCTGGTAATTCTTGCACTATTAAACGATATACCCATAATAGCCGTATCAACAGATCATGTTACAGCCTCTGATCAACCGGAGAAATGGAATATGAAATATATTGCAGGTTTATCTAGTACCTTAGGTTTAATGGGGGCGGGGGAAACCATACTTCTACTATATCTAGGGTACTCGATATTTCATTTCTCTTTAATAGTAATATATTCTATAGTTTTCCTTAAGTTAATAGCATCAGGACATTTTACAATGTTCGTGACAAGGAACAAAAAACCCTTCTGGCATAATCCGCCCAGCTTAATTCTGTTCATGGCTTTAATGTCTACGATTATCTTGGGTTACGTCCTTGCAGCATTTGGGCTCGGCATAGGCGCTATAGGTCTAGTCATTGCCATACTTGTGGTTTTATATGCATTCATCTGGTTTATGGTAGAGGACGGATTAAGACTATTATATGATAAATTATTCAAAATGTATACAAAATAATTCCCAATCTAGGCCATTCTAGGGGGAGCGCCGCCTAATATATCTAAAAAAATAGCTATATAATGAGACCGAATTGCTTTTCCAGGCATCGTAATGAAAAGAACTAGAAATATTTAAACTTAATAAGCATTATACTATCTATAATTCCATTAAAATTTGAATTAGTAGGGAATGAAATGGCAGAAAAAAAGTTGATAAGCGTTTCGGTTGCAACTGCAGTTGGGCTCGGTGCAATTATAGGTGCGGGCATATTTGTTTTAAGCGGTACAACAATAGCGCTGGCAGGGGCAAATGCACTGATTGCGTTTGCCCTTGTGGGGGTTCTGGCAATTATTATTGCCATGGAATTCGGAGAACTTGGATCCATGATGCCACATGCTAAGGGCGCTTCATTCTCATACATTTTTGAAGCGTTCGGCAGTGAGATGGGATTTATAACAGGAATATTGCTGTATTTCAGTTTTTCCACTGCCATAGCTGCCATAGCACTGGGATTTGGATCTTACCTCGGTAGCCTCGTCGGCCTTCACTATGGGTACTTTCCTATTGTTTTTGCAATTATGCTGATTTTTGTGTTATCTATTGTTAATATAGTCGGGGTTAAAAAGGCGGCAAAGGCAGATTTTTATCTGGTAATGGTAAAACTCGGAATATTGACAATTTTTGTTATTTCAGCCATTGTACTTGCATACTCCACAAAAACGCTGAATATTTCAAATTTTACAGTGCCTCCTGCGAAGGATAATATAAATGCAATATTTGCCGCAAGCATAGCTGTATTTTTTGCATACTCTGGATTTCAATCAATATCAACACTCACATCAGATGTCAAGGGAGGGGCGAATAAGGCAGCAAAGGCCATAGTGTTATCTGTGGTTATAAGTATGATATTCTATATACTTGTTGTAGTTGCGTTAATGTTAATGGTACCGGCTTCAAAGTTTACCATATCCGCTGACCCCCTGGCATTTGCACTGGGTTACGTGCACGCACCCTATTCACTCTATGTAATAGTAATTGTAGGCGCATTAATAGCCACAACCTCCGCCACACTTGCCATGATAATGACATCATCAAGAGTGCTTTACCAGATCGGTGAAAATAAACTTCTTCCTAAATTTTTCAGGAAATTCAATGCCAGTAAGGACGTTTCTGTCAACGGTGTAATAATTTCGTCCATGATAGGGGTTATAATGCTTTTCTCAGGAAATATCTATATAATAGCCGCAATAAGCAATTTTGGACTTTTGCTTTCATATCTAGTATCCAGCTTCGCTTTAATACATTTCAGGAGGATAAAAAAATCAGGTACTTTTAAAACTCCACTGTATCCTTATACGACCATAGCAGGAATCGTTTTACTTATTTTATTCATATATGGTATGCCCAGAGAGGCGCTTGACATAGGTGTAATTATAATCCTGGTACTGTTCATGCTTTATTACTTCCTGCTAGAATTCAAACGGGATAAGGTAGTTAAAGAAGAACTATTCAAATAACGACTTTTGGTTTGCCATTAAATTACCATTACTATTATATTTGCATAAATTTATGTAAAAGAT
>JAKAAE010000002.1 GCA_021797225.1 Thermoplasmata archaeon
TTCTTTTCCGGAGTATTTTTTGCCGGCAAAATCAACATTAATCCTTATTCTATAATTTAAAACTTCCATATCCGTTTATTTATGCACATTTAATAAATTTTGCGAGGTTGTACAATATAACCTCCCGCATCATGGAATGAGACTTCCTGCTTTAAAGGTTAAATAACACCATTGAATCCTGCTATATGGATAGCAGATATAGGTATACTTATCTGGGTCTGGCCTTTATGATAGTACTTTTATTTATACAATTTATACTGGGCATCTTCATAAATCTGTATGTAACATTTCCACCACTCAACAGCATATCACAGGTGGGCCCGGAGGTTTTCCCCTCAAATTACATAACAGTAATGTTTCATATGATGCTCGGGTTTCTCATTCTAATAGTTTCATTAATAATGATTCTCATGAGCTTCAGAATTGGCAGCGCAAAACTTCTTTTATCTTCAATAACATCATCTATTTTTGTGATCATTGCCGGTATCTCCGGGATATTATTCCTATTTAACGAATTTAATAGATATTCATTTTTGATGGGTACCTCTTTCATAATAGTTGTAATGTCTGAATTTTATTATTTATATTCTTTAAAATCTATGGAAACGAAAGGGATGAAAAATTAAATTCGTTTATTAAAAATCTAAAAATATTACCTTTCCATTAAATCAACAGATCTCTTATACAGTATATCCCTTAAAAGAAGAAATGCCCTGAAATTTTCTGGATTGAACCTTTCCGAGAAACCTTCCATTCTGGACATTACCCTGTAATAATACAGTACTTCTATAGTTTTTCTGCATGCCCTGAAAGCCACACGGGAAGGCCTGCTTTCATTTAAAAGGATAGAATAATCCATTGCCCAGCCTTTTGAACCTTCCATATTTTCAAGGAAACCGAAATCCTTTGCCTTTTCACCTGTAATTATATAATTCTCCAGGGATTTTATGAATTCAAACATTTTTCTGTACTCATCTGAGTGTGTCTCATCCATTTTTATGAGCCTGCCTATTAACTCTGCTAGTTCATATTCTTTCATAAAATACATCTGTATTCCTGAATCATAATCTTCTTCCTTCTGATTTACACAGCAATGAAATTTTGGAAATTCTGTCATAATTAAAAAGTATATCATAAAATAAATATTTTCCGAATTATTGAGAATTAATATTCAGGTTATCTTATATTATGTAATATTTTATAATGATCAATTCCAAAATTTTTCAGGGTAATATCCATAAATTTATTCTTTACAGCATTAATATCATAAGATTTATTCTGAATTGCCTCCATTGAAGTCATTATTTCAGGTGAAAAATTGCAGGGATTTATGATTCCAAATTTTTTTAAATCGGTTGATACATTTAAGCCCATGCCGTGCATTGTGGTGAACCTATCGATTCCGAGCCCTATGGAGCATATTTTCTTATCACCGACCCAGACACCGGTCTTTTCATTAAGCATGGGAGTTCCCAAGATCCCATAGCAATTCAGCAATTCAATGACGGAATCCTGGATTAATTTTATCAACTTCAGGGCATCGAGACCTGATCTTTTCAAATTTATTATATAATATACCACAAGCTGGCCGGGACCATGATATGTCAGATACCCGCCGCGATTTATTTTTATTGCTCCGTCCAGATCTCCCCTGAAGTGTGAACCGGCAGTATAAACATCAGGATGCTGGAGAAAAATGAATGTATCATAATCTTTCTCTATATTAACCATGTTATGGATTTTTTTCTGAAAATCCAGCGCTTCCAGATAATCCACCATTCCCAGATCGTATATCATCCCGTGGTTATGAATGTGCGTTTCCATCTTATAATACTATATATGGAATTCAGTATTTGAAATTTCCATCTGGCAAATAACCGTCCAGGGATTCCTTGATATAAAAAAATATAGCAAAAGCATTTAAAATATATGGTATTAGTTAATCATGGTAAACATAAATGGCAAAATAAAGCAGATAAGTTATATTACTAAGGGTGTTGAAACAAAGGACGGGGCAGGGGTCCGGCTTAAAAGAATTTTCGGGGGGCCAAATACAGTAAACATAACAGATCCATTTCTTCTACTGGATCATTTCGGTTCAGATCGAATAGATGACTATATTTCTGGTTTTCCCTGGCACCCTCACAGGGGAATAGAAACCATAACATATTTACTGTCAGGGAAGGTAGAGCACCGTGACAGCACAGACCACCGTGGAACAATATACCCTGATGAACTGCAGTGGATGACAGCAGGAAGTGGCATATTCCACGAGGAGATGCCAAAACCACTGGACGAGAAAAATCCTGAGGAGCTTTTGAGGGCCAATGGAATCCCAACACTTGTCTCAGGCTTCCAGCTGTGGTTGAATCTCCCCGCTAAATATAAGATGACAGTCCCAACATACAGGAATATAAAGGGAAGCGAGGTGCCGGCAATCACTCTTGATGGTGCAACGGTCAAGATTATCGCCGGGGAATACGAAAAATATTCAGGTATGTACACTTCACGGTATGGTATCGACCCGCTTTATCTTGATGTTTCAATGGATGAAGAATCCGAGTTCAGTTATAAAATCAAAGAGGGATATACAGCAATAATCTTTTCGGTGACTGGCGAAGGGATATACCGGGATCAGAAACTTGAACCGGATACGGCCGCTATATTATCTAATGATGGGGAATGGATAGATATAAAAACCGGCCGGTCGAAATATAGATTTATACTTCTTTCCGGAAAACCACTTCATGAACCGGTAAAATGGTACGGGCCGATCGTCATGAACACAGATGAACAGATAAGGGAGGCAATTATGGACCTCAACAGGGATAAATTTGTCAGAGAGAAAAATCCCATGGTAGAATAAGCCGAAATTTTGTATTGAATTTACTATCTATTTATTTTTAGATAATAGTTAAATAGACCTTGTTAATTATATGGCATGGAAAATGACAGTGATTTTAATCAGTATATGATATCATTCAAATATCAATTCAAATCATATCTCCGTACAAAAAGGTTCATCGGACTATTTCTCTTTGCCCTTATAATTTCAGTTGGAATTACTGCCCTTATATTTCATGATGAATACAGCACTATAAAATCCAGCACATCGCTGAATTATTTCTATCAGTATTTACAGGGATTCTCAGTGGATTTGGTTGTTATAATAGGGGCATTCTTCGGCGGGGATATAATTTCTACTGATACGGGAACAAATGCTGCTTACTACACACTGGTCCAGCCTGTAAGAAGATCTGTACTGTTTATGGGCAGATACACTGCGGCTTTAATATCATCATTTATAATAGTTTTCGTATATTTTTTTGTGGGTATTGTTAGTTCATTTTATCTTTATAGTACTGTAACTCCTGTTATATTCGAGAGCCTGGGGATACTTGTATTATTCCTTGCTGCTGCTATAGCGTTTGCTTCATTGTTTTCTGGAATATTCAAAGGTCAATCAAGTGGAATAATAGTTTCCGTGCTTCTTCTATTCATAGGATTTCCCATAATAGATGAATTTGTTGGAACAGTTGCCGGTGTAGACCCTTTGTTTTCACTTAATTTTGCAGGCGGGATTATGTATTTAATATTCCAGAGCCCCTATCCTGCTGCTAAGACTGTATTGAAAGGAGCAAGTGGATTTGGAGCTCATGCAGGAATTGTTACTACATATTTATTCAATCCAACATTGATGCAGGGCATTGGCGTGTTGATTGCATATATGGTAATATGTGGTGTAATTGCAATACTGCTGTACACTAGGAGACAGATAGAGGGATAAATATGGAAATAAGTTTTAACAAAGTATCTAAAAATTACAGTAAATTCAAGGCTCTTGACGATGTATCATTCCAGTACAGTGGTCACGGTGCCATCGGATATCTTGGTCCAAACGGTGCAGGAAAGACAACCACATTGAAGGTTATGACGAACCTTCTCCGCCCAACATCAGGCACTGCAGAGTTGAATGGTATAGATGTCAATAAGCATCCGAAGAAAGCCATGGCAAATGTAGGTTCCATGATAGAAACACCCACACCTTATCCGTTCCTGACTGTAAAAGAATCATTGCAATTCGTGGGGGAACTCAGGGGAGTTGATAAAAAAACAATGGAATCCAGAATAGAGGAATATTATGACGCATTAAAACTTCCTCCATTAACATCAAAAATGGGGCAGCTTTCCAAGGGGCAGAGACAGCGTGCCGTATTTGCATCGGTGCTTATATCTGATCCGGATATAGTTATACTGGATGAGCCCACAAGTGGTCTTGATCCATTTGAGAGGAAAATATTCAGGGATTTTATACTGAAGTTGAAGAAAACAAAGCTTGTATTCTTCTCATCCCATATCCTTTCGGAAGTCTCAGAAACATGTGATGATGTTGTATTTATCAATCACGGAAAAATACTCAAGCAGGGAAAGATAGATGAAATATCCCAGGAATTCAATACAAGTGCAGTATCAGTAGAGTTCCTCAAGCCGGTAGACGATTCTATGATCAAGCAGCTAGGTTCTATAGGTTCGGGGCTACTCAAAACAGATGGCAGAACCGCCGTTATAAAGTTCTCAGGAAAAGAAGCCGACAGGGCAGCAATACTGCAGGATGTAATAAAGTTAGCACCGGTTATTTCCTATAGTTCCTATGGCTCGGATCTGGAATCTGCATATATCTCTATATTAGGTGAGAAATAGGGGGCTATCAAATGATCAGAAAGTTTCCTGATAAATTCATGATCGGGACCGCTATAAGTCCATTCCAGGTGGAGATGGGCAGATCAGAGGGTTCTATTTCTCAGGATAGTGACTGGTATAAATGGGTCCACTCAGAAACCATAATAAAGAAAACATATGTAAGTGGCGATTTTCCGGATGATGGACCTAATTTCTGGAATGATTATAGGAAATATGTTGATTATGCTATTTCAATGGGGAATAATTCTATACGGATTGGCATTGACTGGGCACGAATATTCAAAAAAACCACTGAAAATATTACTGTTAAGGAAATCACCAATGAAAAAGGTGATGTTTATGATATGGAATTCCAGGACAACTTTATTGAGCAAATGGATGCAATAGCAGACAGGCAGGCGGTTGATCATTATAAAGAAATAATGGCTTATGTTAAGTCTAGGGGATTAAAACTTGTACTGACGGCATACCATTGGCCACTACCCTTATGGCTGCATGATCCGGTTCTGTGCAACAAGGACTTTTCCGAATGCAGGGAAAAAGGGTGGGCAGATAAAAAGAGTATACCGGAATTCGGTAAATATGTCTATTATATCAATAAAAAATTCAATGAATATGTTGACATCTGGCATACAATCAATGAGCCGAACATCATAGCCATAAATGGATATTTATATGGCAATCTGGAGGGATTTCCTCCCGGAATTTCAGATTTTAAAGTAACTATTGAAGTTTTAAGGAATTTAGCTTATGCGCATAATATTGCATATAAGATTATCAAAGGGGAAAACCCTGATTCCACTGTTGGAATAAATGTTGCAGTTCCGTATTTCCAGCCCGAACTTGATACTCCTAAAAACAAATTTATAAATGAATATGTTTCCTATGTATTTTACAAGCTTTACCTGGATTCTGCCCTGTACGGAAACTTTGATTCATCCCTTTCGGGAATTTATAATGAATCCCGGCCAAGGGAATTTGCCGGCACCGACTTTATAGGAATAGACTATTACAGTAGAATTATTGTCAGATATGTGGATAATGATAATGTTGACATAAGGTACAGGTTTGCCTTTCTTCCATGCAAGAACTGCTCGGACAACTATCTTGATATATATCCGGAGGGAATCAGAGTTGTTGCAGCATCACTCTTCAACCAGTACAGAAAACCTATTATAATTCTGGAAAACGGGGTTGCAGATGCTACCGGAAAAAATAGAAAAGAGTTTATAGAAAGGCACCTGATTGAATTACATAAGGCCATGAAAGAAGACTTTGTCCCTGTAAAGGGTTACTTCCACTGGTCCCTCATGGATAACTTTGAATGGGCAAGGGGATACAAGGACCGATTCGGGCTTTATACCGGGGATAAAGGAGAGTATAAACCCACGGAAGCATCAGAGTATTACAGTAAAATATGCCATGAAATGGGTGTATTTGACGAAAATTATAGAGACTACTAGAAAGATATTTTTATCCATTGAATAGTACTTTCAGCTTAATAAAGTTAAAATTAAATATCAAACATGGATATAACACCATGTATCTTAGAAGCTATCTGAATTCACAGGAAGTTATGACAATAATAAACAATATCGTGCATTCTGATTTTGTTGAAGCTATGAAAGATGGAACCCTCGAGGATGATAAATTCAGGTACTATTTAACACAGGATCACATATATTTGAAGTATTACAAAGAAGCAGGGGCAATAATAGGAAAATCCTCTCCGGATGAACGGGTAAAACAACTTTATATCGATATAGGAAGTGAAGAGCCTGTTTTTCATACAAATATGCTTGAAAAATTCGGAGTAAACGGTGATAGGATAAAAGATGCAGATGCAAATTATACAACCTATTCATATATAAATCATCTGATCAGATGGTCTACAGATTCAGATGTTAATGGTATGCTTTCTATGTTTCCTTGCCAGTGGTCTTATGGTTATATCGCTGAAGCAATTACAGCACCGGAAGAGAAATTCAAATTCTGGTTTGATTTTTACCACTCTCCACCATACAGGGCAATAACCGACAGGTATATTGAAATACTGGGCAATGAAGACCTTAGTGAGTCCCAGAAGCAGATATTGAAATTTGGCCTGGAATATGAAGCAAATTACTGGCTCGAATGCTATAAATAATATTTATCATTATTTTTGTACATTAGAATTCCTATTTTACCCGTAAAATCTGATAAGCAATAAATACCGGTTAAACATTGCCATACAATGATTGAAGATACTCTGGATTACCTTTATGGATTGAAAAGAGAAGGCATAAAAATGGATTTAAAGGCAACCAGGGATTTTGCCGAACATCTGGGCAATCCCCAGAATAAGTTTAAAAGTATCCATATAGCAGGTACGAACGGAAAGGGTTCAATAGCTTCCTATGTCTATAATATTCTCAGGCAGGAATACAGGACAGGTATGTACACATCACCCCACCTGCTGGATTTCAATGAAAGGATAATTATGGATACTGAGCCTGTGCCGGATCAGTATATCATTGATTTTATGAATTCTAACAGGGAATATATAGAAAAACTTGCAGCCAGTTACAGGAATCCCACTTTTTTTGAAACAACCACGGTAATGGCATTCAAATATTTCGCTGATAGGGATGCTGAGTATGCTGCAATAGAGGTGGGACTGGGTGGCAGGTTAGATTCAACCAATATTATAACCCCGGAGGTCAGTATAATTGCCCAGATAGGCTATGAACATTACCAGCGTCTGGGCTGCTCATTAACATCGATAGCACATGAAAAGGGTGGAATAATTAAAGATACTAGGCCTGTAATACTTCTTGATGATAAACCAGAGGTGGTGGCAGAAATACAAAAAATAGCAGATGTCAGAAATTCCAGGCTGGTCAAGGTTAGCGAATACTGCTCTGTATCGGATCTGAAATATAATCTGGATGGCATGTCGTTTGTATTGAAGACGCCGGTGGATGAATATAATATTAAAACCTCAAACCTCGGCATGTTCCAGATAAAGAATGTTTGTACAGCCGTATCTGCCATAGAAGCACTTCCCACCGGCCGGCCCGGAAAATCCATCATAGAACGGGGCATATCTGAGAGCAGATGGCCGTCGAGGTTCGAAATAATCAGCAAAGAACCCCTTGTTATCATGGATTCTTCCCACAATCCTCCCGCTGCAAGTGCTCTGGTTGAAACATTCCAGAAATTTGTACATAAAAAACCCCTCCTGGTAATCGGAATGCTGGATGATAAGGACTATTTTTCATATATGTCTATACTCAGAAAAATCTCAGATACTGTTGTATTGACGACACCGGATGAACCGGAGAGGGCTATAGACCCGGAAATCCTCGGTGCAAATATCAGACACATATTCAATGAAATCAAAATTATAAAGGATCCAATTGAGGCATACAACTATGCAAAATCCGTATCTGACTGCATTCTGGTTACAGGGTCGATGTATCTGGTAGGGCTGTTAAAAAAATATCTGAATTCGTCAGTCCGACCATTTAACATGGATTAAACTATCGGTTAAATAGTAGGTAACAAACCAGGTTAAAAAACATATTTGTATATAGAATATATATGTGTTTATTACTGGTAACTATGGACAATCCTTTTATAAAATACAACAAATTTAATGATTACGTGACGGGCGACCTCAAAAAACTCAGCAGTTCATATATACCTGACAACTTCCCTCACAGGGAAAAGCAGATAGATGGAATAGCAAGGGTCATGAGTTCTATTGTTACCGGGGGTATATCCTCTAATCTTCTCCTTTACGGAAAATCCGGATCTGGTAAAACATCCTCAGTTATCTATGTTACCAATATGTTGAAAGAAACTCTCAATGGTAACATCAATATTCTCTATATTAACTGTGAAATTTATGATTCCCAGTATTCTATTCTTGTTTATCTCACGAATGCGATTGAATCTGGCGACGCTCCACTCCCAATACTGGGGCTTCCACAGGACAAAATATATTCAGAGCTGGTTAAAAGGCTCAATAAATCCGGAAGGTATACAGTAATAATACTGGATGAAATTGATAAGCTAATTCAGAAAAGTGGAAGCGATGCGCTCTATGTTCTGTTAAAAATCATGACAGAAAGCAACGCATCGATGATCGGCATTACCAATGACGCATCATTTGTTTCTGCACTGGATGCAAGGGTTCAGAGCAGACTCAACCAGGAAAGCATCATATTTCCGCCATACAATGCCATGGAACTCCGGGACATACTGAAATTCAGGGTTGAAGGTGTAATAAAGGAGGGATTCATAACAGACGCAGCCATAAATCTCTGTGCTGCTCTGGGCGCCCAGGAACACGGCGATGCAAGGAAATCTATAGATCTTTTGAGAATTGCTATAGATTCGGCACTGAAGGATGGTAAGTCATCCATCTCCATTGAAGATGTTTATATGGCCCGGGACAGATTTGAAATGAATGTGCTCAAGGAATCCATAAAAACACTGCCAATCCATTCTAAAATGGTACTATTAAGTGCATGTCTTACACAGGAAACCGACGTGGATCTTTCTGTTACCGGTGAAATATATGAAAATTATAGAAATATATGTTCAGAAATCGGATTCCAGCCACTTACAATGAGGAGAATTTCCGATCTGCTTTCAGATCTGGAGGATACTGGTCTTCTGACAACAAATACCAGATCACTGGGCAGGTATGGAAGAATGAAGTTCATCCGTGTCATGGGATCCATACAGAGCATACAGGGTTATATACTTGAAGACTCTGCATTTTCCAATTTCCAGGGTTCCAAGATTGTGCGCCAGTCGAAACTCAGGACAAATTTTGACGCTTATGTGGAAACCTACAAAAACGGGGATTTTGACAGTAAATAACAATCGCATCTGGCTTAATAAGGCTAAAAATATTTAATAATGCATTTACAATACACTCTTATGTTCAAGGTATATAAACTGGCAAAGGCGAAGAGGGAAATACTTGACAGTTTGCTTGCAGATGACATAGTAGGCCGCCAGACAGTAATGTATAAGGATGGTTCCGGTTATGGTTTTGATTCTTCTTACATCGTTCTAATAGAAGGTTCTGATAATATATTCAAGAATGTAGATTCAATCGCAAATGGATCACTGGAAGAACTTAAAAAATCAAAAGAAGAAGAAATATACAAGAAGATCAAGGACGAGGAGAACAATTCAAGGGATGGCCTCGGTTTTATTTTTGGGTGAATATGTTAATAATAACAGGTATGCCAGGATCAGGAAAGGACGAATTCGTTAAAGTCGCCAGGGAGCTGGGATTCATAGATGTTCATATGGGCAATACTGTCAAACAAAATGCTCTGAAGCAGAATATCGAAATGAATGACGGCAATATAGGTGCCTATGCAACTGAAGAAAGAAGAAAATATGGCATGGATATATGGGCTAGACGGACTGCAGAATTGATTGAAAATCCTGATATAACCATAGTCGATGGTCTGAGAAACGAAGAAGAACTGGAATATTTCAAAAATAATTTTCAAAATATATTCGTAATTGCAGTATTTGCAAATGAATCTGATAGACTGGAGAGAATATTAAACAGGGATAGGGAAGACGATAGCCACGATTATTCCGGCATGCATCAGCGTGATACCAGAGAACTTTCCTGGGGCATCGGGAAGGTTATTTCTCTGGCTGACTTCATGATTGTTAATGATTCCACACTTGAAGAATATCATAAAAATGTCAGACTGTTGCTTTCACATATAATGGAAAGGCATCCTGAAATAAAACCAGCAACTTCAGGAAGATAATTTTTCTGTATACTCGTAGAGAGAATCGAAGAATAGTTTTCCAGTTCCATTTTCATAAAACTTGTCATCATGCATTAGCTGATAGTTATAATATACCCTTTCAGGGTGGGGCATGAGTCCTATCACATTTCCAGTTCTGTTGGACAGTGCAGCTATATCCATTACTGACCCGTTAGGATTCCATGGATATGATGAATCAGTTCCATCTTCATTGGTATACTGGAAGAGCATCTGGTCATTGTCAATCACACCATCCAGTGTTTTATCACTGTCAAAAATCACCTTTCCCTCCATATGCGCTACAGGTACCTGAAATATCTTTCCAGAAAAATATTTTTTGAATATCCTATTTTTGGACGTATAGCGGACATATGTATATCTGCATTCAAATCTATTGGAATTATTTACCGCAAGAACCATATTGCGGTTTTTTTTGCCATCAGTATCAGGAAGCAGACCAAGTTCACTCAACACCTGAAATCCGTTACATACCCCTATTAAAATCTTGCCTGAGTCAATAAATCTCTCCAGGTCATGCATATACGGTAGAAGCCTTGCTGCAAATATCGATCCTGCTCTTATATAATCCCCGGCTGAGAAGCCACCCGGGATAAATAAAAGGTCATAATCTTCTAATCTCTTTTTCCCAATTTCAGAAACATGAATGTACTGGGAATTAAAGCCTGATCTTTTCAGAGAATAGAAAGCCTCTTCCTCATTGTTAGTGCCCTCCATCCTCAGGATTCCGGCCTTCAGCTCATTATTTAGCACTCTTTCTCTCCTTTGATTTAACTCTTAATCCTGTATAACCGCATTTTCTGCATTTAGTTGCGTTAATGGAATTTCTGGCATAACATCTCATACATATTTTGCGTGTTAGTCTTCTTTCAATTGCTTCTGCGAACGGCATAAAATCACTTACTCCCTATCTATAAAGAATATTTTAACTTTGTTGTGTTGATGAGGTTCAAATACCATTTCAATGGTTAACCAACAATAACAACAAATAAAGTACAGAAACCTGTTTGATATATCTAATCATAAACCAAGAACTAATAACAATTATTAAAATTCAAAAATATGTAAATAAAAAAATTATCTTTCTATTTTCATTTCTGATTTTGCGCCTTTGTCCTCTATGGTCTGGAATTTTGGTGCAAGTTTTTCAAGTATTTTAGGAAGAGCTGTATATTCCATATCCTCATCCGGAAGCCTGTGTGGTTCAAATACGCCCATTCTTCTCATGTAGTTGGCCATATTTAACGCCTCTGTTCTTGCAAAGTCAAAAGCCACATCATCAAACATATCAACCGGACCAACAAGCTTTCCATCCTTCATAGTGAATCCAAGCGCCACAACTCTCGGAGGGCCGTCAAATCTGGTCATTTTAGCACTATTCATTCCAACTGGCATCATAGGTCCGTTGAAGGAACCTCTCATCCATCCTGATACAAGGTAAGAATTTGCGAATGGCTCCAGTGCCTCTCCGGATGCTGGCAAACCTGATTGTATTCTCACTATACCTGCTGGATCATCCTTGCCGACATATTCGCCTGCTATAAATGACAATTTATCTGTTGTTATGACTGCGACGTTCTCATCCGGTAGTTTTGTATGTGTATCTTTTGTAAACACTCTTTTTATGACATATTTGCTCTTTGATCCTATGAACGCAAGAAGATCATATGTGTCCTCAGGGAGAGATAAGTATATCTTCTTTCCATTGTATATATCCCATACTTCGAATTTGAATCCCATGTGCATATTCGGATCTATTACCAATCCCGGTGTGCTGAATGGGTCTCCGAACATTTTGTATATGGGATAATTGAATGCCCCCGGTTCGGTTTTATCCATCATATAGACTATGAATGGTTCAGCCTTTCTGGGTGTAATTTCAAGTTCTGCAACACCCGGGCCCATACCTTTAATGTTACCGGAAAATGCATCTTTCAATAAGTCCTGGCCGGCACCATAGAGGCCAACCTTTTTTGCAACTTCTGTTCCTGCCTTGAAAGCATTCCAGGCAAGCCCGTGGATTTCGGGATTGTCAGTTCCTCTTGTATGTACCATGGTAATCTGGATATCATCGCCTATGTGTGATATATGGAAATCTGAAATCAAACCTTCGGAATGGTTTTTTACATAACTTTCTACTGCATCAACAACAGGTTGGTATACAACTGTGTGTCCAGGCAAACTACCTATATCTGCCTTGATATGTGAAATTGTTGTTTTCATAATTTATCTATATTGATTATAACTATTAAATTTTATGTTAAATTTTTTATCAATTTTGCCATAATTTTTTATTTCAAAGAATTTTCTCAAAAACTATAAACTATAGTCCAAATCACCTTATTAATTGTCAAAAAACTTAAATATTAAAGTTCTTTCACTCTATTAACTGTTAATGCCACTGCAGCGTCTTTTATTATTCTTGCCGCAATCCCCTGAATAAATGTATTTCCAACAGTTCCAAAATAATTTTTACCCACCCGTATAATATTTGCAAAGTTGTTCGGCATAAATTTGTTTTTTCCTCCCATAGCATTTTCCATGGCCAGGATTCCGGATGAACGTGCAATTATTGCTGACATGGGAATAAAATTTCCACTGTCCACAAACATTGAGTCTCCGCATGCATAAACATCAGGGTAGTCAACTGACTGGAGATAGGAATTTACAATTATTCTTGAATTTTTTATTTTTATATCCTGTATACTGTCAGGCAGATTTCCTGTAAAACCTCCTGCAAAAATTGTCAGATCTGAATTATATTGTTTTACACCGGTTATTACACTATCCTTTTTTACTTCCACCACAGGGTTTTCCACCTCTATATTTACTCCAGAGTCCAAAAGCAACTCTGTGGCCGTTTCAGTAAACTTTGCAGGCAGCCCTGACAGAATTTCCTTTCCTGCCTCCAGTATCGTAACCCTCTTTCCACCTATCGCTCCGGCAAGCTCTACTCCAAGATATCCTCCACCTATAATCACAATATGCTTCTTTTTAGGGATTTCTTTTTTTAAATCAATAGCATCATCGTAACTTGAAAAACCGTGAATATAGCGGGAACCCTTTATAAAATCATAATTCTGCGAATGCCCGAGGGCCATTATAACCTTATCATAGGCAATATCTTTTTTCTGTAAATGGATTGTTCTGCTTTCAAAATCTATGCTCCTTACATTATCCATATAATCCAGAGGTCTGGGAATTTTAGGATAATCCGTATTATTTCCTGAGAATATATCAATAATTCTGGGTGCCATTGTCAAATACGGGTTTTTATCCACCAACATGCCTTTTCTATTTCTCAACTTAGCGGAGATACCGGCAATACCGCCACCCAGAATTACTATTCTTTCACCCATCTGTTTCCCGTGGCAATACCAAATTGTTTTATTAATTTTCCGAGGATATATTATCTTAAAAAATTATTTGTATATTGATATAAGCCCGTATCAATATTTAAATCATGAAAGTGAGAAGTGCCATACCGAGATGAAGGGGATGAGAGTATAAAGTATATGGGCAATCAAGATATTTCATACTTTAGGTATAAATTTTATAGAATTCACGTTTGGAAGGTAATTGGCCAGTGCCATTTGGCAAGCTGGACCCACGCATTAGCGTTGGTAGGAAATCACTTTATAAGGGTAATATTCTTAGAAATCCTGAATATTCTCATTTAGCGGGAGAAGAATTCTATTTAATTATTGGAAAATTTCTACAAAATAATTAATAATTAAATATAATGAAATGATGAGTTATCATGAATGAAAACGATTTAAATGAACTAAAAAATATTTTTTCATATCTTGTAGACTCGTTTTCATATGAAGTAGAAAGGGATAAAAAAGCTGAAAAAACAGTAGAAATAACAAAGGCATTGGAGAATGATAAAAGAGCCATAGAATCATTGAAAGACCAAATCAAAAATGTGATTGACCAGTTTGTTTCCAATTATAAGGATTTCGGGGAGTATGAAAACAGGATACTTGAATCAATCAATACCTATTCAGAACAGTTCTTTACAAGCAATTCCCATAATGCACTTTCGGAAATTTCCGATCTGAAAGCCGGGATTGATAAGGCTATAGAAAACGGCATCAAAATCATGGAAACATTCCTCTCCCTGAATCCCTTTACAATATTGAATTCTGAGATTAATATAACCATAAAAGAAGATACTCCGGAAATCAGGGAATACATAAATTCCAGCTATGGCATCTCATATGTGTTTTTGCTGAATTGGAATGAAAGCCAGTTCATGCACAACCCATTTTTCGCATCACTTTATAATGGCATCCGAATTCCGGTTTCTATAAACGGTGAGGATATAATATATGAAAACCTCGATGGTTACCATATGGTATCAGCATCTATAAAAAGAGGAAAAATGGAATGCAGTTTTGTTAGATCCCGGGAAGAAAAAAGTTTTAATTTTGTATTTGAAAATGCCGCTTCTGCAATTGTCATAACATTTCAAAATTCTGGGAACGCTATCAGCATTCTTGATAACGAAGAACTGCTGAAACATACTGATTTGAAGATACTCAGTGATGCCCTGGAAAAATTGTTCAGCGAGATCATGGGGCTCGAAACAAAAAATAAGAAACTTATCTCACTCAAGTTGGATGATAATGAATTGCTTGACAATATGGAATTTGATAAAATATTTTACAGGATAATAGAATCTGATTCCATAAAATCCCTGGTGCAGGCCCTGCCGGAAACAAGTGAAAATCCTGACGATCTTTCAAAGGACTTCATAAGGCAGCGAATACACACAATCGGGAAGGATCAGGATTATATTCTTTCAACCCTTTTTGGATGATTTCCTGAATAGATGTGTAAAATCAGGATTATATAGATAAGATTTCTTGTCAGAATAATATGATACATTCCCACCGACCATTATCAGTGCCTGCCTGTTTATTTTATTTTCAAACATGGCATGTTCCAGGTCCCCTATACTGGATATTATGATTTTTTCATCCGGCCAGGATACTCTGTACGCTATAACTGCCCGGTCTTCCGGTGAATACCCAGCACTTATCAGTTTTTCACTTACCTTTTTAGCGTTGGAAGCGCTTAGAAATATTGCAAGTGATGTCTTATGGGCAGCCAGTAATTCCAGGTCCTCCTTTTCAAAATGCTCTGTTCTTCTGGGCACCCGGGTCAGTATAATTGTCTGTGTAGTGCCGGGAGCTGTCAGTTCCATTCCCATGGTTGCAGCGGCTGCAAATACCGAGCTTATTCCCGGGATAATCTCGAATACCATGCCATTTTCCCTGAAAAATTGCATCTCATCATTGATGGCACCGTATACCGATGGGTCTCCGCTGTGGAGCCTCACAATATCTTTTGCATCATCATAATATTTCTTCACTGTCTTATTGATTTCATCTATATCCATTGTTGAAGTTTTTATTATAGTTTCTGCCCTGCTATCCCTGAAAATATCTGGATTGACAAGTGAATCTGCGTAAATTATCACATCGGATGCATCTATGAGCCTTTTAGCCTTTACAGTAAGCAGTTCAGGATCTCCCGGGCCTGCACCAATTATATGTATCGTTTTATCACCACTATAGTCATATAATCCCTAATATCATCAATATTCTTATAAATTCTTTCTTTATCCGTGGATACATAACTCATTATATAATAATCATTTATCCTGTATTTTGTTATAATCTCTTTTATTATCTTCTTTGCCCGTATAGCCTTATATATAACGGTGTTCTGGTTTTCCATGATCTTTTCTTCCATATATCCATAATCGTCTATGGCAGGAACTATCTGCAATGGCTCATCCTTTGTTGCAAGAATAATTTTCAAAGCAGCGGAAATGCCGTTCATGGAGCTTATGCCCGGTATTACTGTATATTCAATATTTAGAAAGGGCATTATATCAAGAAACGTGCTGTATAGCATTGGTTCGCCCTCCACGGCATAAACCGTTCTGGTCCCTCTTTTACAGGACTCTGTTATAATTTTCCCATATCCGGCGCAAATATCCTTTATTCCTGCATTTCCGATAGGGAACTGCATGGGCCTCAACTTGGATTTATCTATTTTCATACCATTGAGTATATTTTCTGCGGAGTTCAATGAAGTTTTCGGGTAAAAAATTATCTCAGCATCCATCAAGGCTCTGTATCCTTTCATTGTTACCAGTTCAGGGTCTCCCGGTCCGAGTCCCACAACCGTGAACTTATTCATTTTTTACCACCCTAATTATGTAAATCTGATCCATTGGTACAAACCTTGTATATTTCGAAACAGGAGTTAATTTTGATATATTTATTTGACTGATATCCGCCTTTAATTTCATAGATTTAATATAATCCATGGCCCTCTGGAAATTTTCGATAGTCGTCAGGTTGATAACCATCCTACCATCTATTTTTAGCCTTTTATATGAATAATCCATGATTTCCCGGATTTGGCCGGAAGAACCTCCAATGAATATTGCATCAGGATCAGGCAGCTGATGGAGTATCTCAGGTGCAATTCCGTTTATGATTTTTATATCGCAGCCGCTCATTTCCATATTTGATTGAATATTTTTACAGAGTTCTGCATCTTTTTCTATTGCATATATCTCTCCCTCTGTATCGGTGAAAGAGGCGGCTATGGCAAGAGATCCCGATCCTGAGCCTATATCCCATAAAATTGTATTCTTATCAATATCCAGGTCGGATAATGATATATCCCTCACCTCTTTTTTTGTGATATTCCCATTCCTCTTTGTAAATCCGCTATCATCGGGCATAGAAATTTTATATTCCGATTCCGCCGTGAGTATCATTATATTGAGCGGATCAAATTCCCTGCCTTTGAGTTCCTCTATGGAATAACTACCAGATTTTTCATTGCTGTATCCCATATTTTCGAATACATGTGCCCGGTATGAAGTCAATCCAAATCTTATCATATAGTCTGCTATAGTAGATGGTGTGTTCACGGTATCCGTAAATATCACGATTTTATATTTATTCCGAATTTTCTGTGCCAGTCCCTGTATGTTTCTTCCATGGAGGCTGACAGTATAAATTGCACTGGAATCCATTGCAATTCTTGAAAGAGCTACCTGCATGGAACTCACCTCAGGAATGATTTCAATTTCATTTCCAGGATAATTTTCGCTGATATATTTTCCTATCCCATAAAACAAAGGGTCCCCGGTGGCAACTACGGTTATTTTTTTACCTGATTTATACGCATTTTCCATATCAATTCTGAATTTTTTGAATTCGCCGATATCAACAATTAACTTATTCGTTGCTTCAAAGAACTCCCTGTTGCGGTGACCGGAAAATATTATATCAGAGTCATTCAGGCATTCTACTGCCTCGTGGCACAGTGGTTTCCCAGGAAAAACCCCGATTACGTTAATTCTTTTCATATATTCCACCGAAAAATGATACAATTTTTTTCTCTATTTCATCATAAGGATATTCAATTCGCATTACAGGTATTCTGTCAGAAATTTTGATCTCAGGGGGCAGGGATTCAGATTTACCTGCAAGCACTATAAGGTCTGATTTGTCCAGATAATCTTCAATGTATCCGTTGAAGTTATTTTTTTGAAGTTTTGCTATATCAATTTCTCCAGAATTTCCATAGCCCAATTTAATATAACTTCCATCTATCTCTGATATGTCAACTAAATTAAAAATCCCGTACTTTTTCAATAATCCTTTTCCAATTTGATCCGTTGCTATTTTGCCCGCATCCCTTAAATCGAATTTATTCCATATTAATGTATCAAAAAAGGCCTGTACATATCTTCCTTCAATGGCAATGTTTTTACCGCAAAGTGAGTGCACATCTATTTTAACCGGGAATATCTGCGATTCTTTAATTTTAAAAATAGTGAATCCCTTACTTTCGAGATAATCTAATGGTGGACTATAAAAATCATAAAAAATTGATATGGTTTTTCCGGAGTACTCTCTGTTTTCAATTATCTGGAATTCCCTGTGATAATTAACAACATTCCCAACAACGATAATTGAAGGTGATCCATTATATTTATAATCTATTTTTTCAAGGGTACCGCTAAAGGTTTTTTGATAATTATATGTTCCATTTTCAATTATGGCCACGGGGGTTTCCTTCCTGTAACCTGCTGATAGTAGTTTTTTGATTATGTCCATTAAATTGTAAGCTCCCATAAAAATTACCAGTGTATACATGTTGCACTGAAATTCATGGCAATCTGGAATGCTAAGATTCTCTACACTGTTGCCTGTTGTAACTATCACCCCGTGGTTCACATTCCTGTGTGTTAGTGGTATCCCTGAAAATTCCGGCACGGAAATTAAGGCAGAAACTCCGGGAATTATTTCATATTCTATGCCATTCTTTTTCAGTTCCTCTATTTCTTCCCCTCCCCTGCCGAATAAAAATGGGTCTCCACCCTTCAGTCTAACAACTATATTTTTTATTAATGATTCACGGACTATTATACTGTTAATTTCTTCCTGTGATATTCTCTTGATATAGGGTTTTTTGCCTACATAAATTTTATCGCATCCCGGTTTTGCCATATCAAGAATCTCTGGATTTATCAGATGATCATAAATTAGGGCGTCTGCCATGCCAATTATTTTTGCCCCAGCAATAGTAAGCATATCCTTATTTCCCGGTCCGCAACCGACTATGTACGCCTTTCCCATCAATGGGTTATTTTGAACTAATATATGATTTTGCTCATTAAACACTTAAACTGTCTTTTAAATTCCATCTACATAAACCTTTTGCTCAGGAAATAATTTAAATAAACATATACACTTATCATGTATGAATAAAATTAACGTCCTTATAATTGGCGATGCTAATGCAGGCCTTATAACTGCAAATAAATTGAGAATGCATACCGGAAATGATGTTAATATAACCGTGGTGGGGAAATCCGAAAAAACCTATTTTAAACCGGAAGGAGTTCTTATACCGTTCAACGGAATTGATTACCGGGATACTGTAAAACCAACGGACTCTTTACTAAATTATGGCATTAATCGAATTAAATCCATGGCAAAAAAGATAAATCCTGACAATCGTACGGTGCTTCTCGAAAATGGCAAGACAATAGAATATGATTATCTCGTGATTGCAACTGGTGACAGGCTTGTCCCTGAAAACGTGCCCGGATACAATAAGGATGTTTATCATTTCTATGACATGGAAAATGTTCTGAAATTGAGAGACAAACTGAATAATTTAAAGGCCGGTAAATTCGTGGTGGGACCAGCAAGCATTCCCTTCCAGTGCCCGGTTGCTCCTGAGGAATTCGTGTTCGGCCTTGATATGCTATTGCGCAGGAAGGGCATCAGGGAAGATAGCGATATCACTTTAATACTTCCCATGGATGACGTTCTTCCTTTCAAAAATGTTTCGGACCTGGAGAGAAAGGGTTTTTCTGAACTGGGAATAAACTTCATTCCGAAATTCAAAACACAGGCTGTGGATACTTCTAAGGGTACTATTGTAGCTGAAAGTGGCGAATCTCTCAATTACGACACACTGGTTCTTGTACCCCCACATATGGGGCAGAATGTTATTATTGACTCGGGAATGGGCACGGCAAAGGGATTTATCGATGTGGATAAATTTACCATGAAGTACAAAAATTATGACAATATTTTTGTTGTGGGAGATGCCGCAAATTTTCCCATGAAGGTGGGGGCCCTGGGGCACTCAGAGGCTGCATACGTTGCAAGCAAGATCGCAGCAGAATGCGATGGAACAATCAATGATGACAAATTCGATGGATTTATGGGTTGTTCCAGTGTATACTCCGATAAAATGGGATTTACATTGTCCTTCGACTATAATTCAAAACCCTTCGTGAATTTCCCATCAAAAACAGATTATTTTCTGAAATACATATCGGGGGATACTTATTTCTCTTCAATAATAAGAGGGATACTTTAGGTGATTGTTATGGATAGTGATAAAAATTTGATAAAAGATAATGAACTGGAATCAGCACTTGAGAATAATATGGATGTAATACTGGCACTACTCAGATTAACGGAACGACTGAAACAAGCAGGAATTGTGCAGGCTTTGGACCACATAAATAATGAAGTGCTTCCCGATAATTTTGACTTCTTTGCAAGAGCTTTTACTTCCAAGGATATGCTTGAAACAATTTCAAAATCGGGGAATACAATGATTTCACTGTTATTCCTCCTTTCAAACAGGGAAATGGGCGATATGATCAAGGCCATTTCATTTAATTCACAGGGTATAGCAGAAGCCATTCAAAGTGGAGCTTCAGGGTCACAGCCACTCTCAATTTTAAAGATCATGGGGCTACTCAAAGATCCTGAATTTGCCACGGGATTAAATGCAATGATTTCCGGTCTGAAAGCACTTGGGTCTGTACTTAAAAAATTAGACTGATCTTGCAAGGCCGAGAAGTTCAAGAGCTCCGGATTCGTTGAGCTTCGCATCCATGTATGCGGTGCTTATTTTTTTTAATCCATCATTGTAGCCGTTAATCATAACGGTTATGAGTTTTGTCCTTGAATCCCTGTTGAATAGGTCTCCTATATTTACCTTATCTTCACCATCTGTGATAATTATAATTGTATTTGTTTCATCCATGATATGTCCGTTTTCCAGATCCTTCACTGCGGTTTTCAGCGCACATTCTATGCAGGTGCCCTTATTGGCCTCAACTGTGAGTATATTATCCACTATATCCACCGGGCTGCTGAGAAGATCATGGGGCTTATTATCAAAAAATCTGAAGAAGTATTTTCTTCTTTTTATTCTCGCTATCCTGAACAGAGCAAGTGCAACAGATCTTGACCACAGTGTTTTGTCGCCTTCATACATGCTACCACTTTTATCAAGAAGCACATAATATGCTCCCGGGCTCAAAAGCCGTTTCTCTTTTCCTGTGAAACCATTGATAAGTTTTGAATAGAAGACCTCTTCAGGCATAGCAAGCTCTCTGGAAAGAACGTTTGATATGTGCCTTGTTTTGTAATATCCAGCAAGCTCGCCTGTATTTGAATATGATCTCATTTTCTTGGTATATCTCGGCATTATATCTATGAGCTTGTTTGCCATTGTGAGAATTTTATCTGCATTTTCAACATTCATTGCCCTGTCAGTAAGATCCATGAGGCTCTCCATGGACAATCCGTCCTTATGGCCGATATTTCCTCCTGGGCTTCTGTCTTTTACCACTTTTTCTATTTCATGGGCCGTTTCCATTTTCCTGGATGCTTCCTCCATTGATTTCTCGACATTTTTTGAGTTAATTGAAGGATCAGAATTCCCGTTTCTGTTCATATTATTCTTTGCATTATTGTTCAATTCTTTCATAAAGTTAATGCTGTACAACATCGAGAGCCTGTCATTAAGAAGAGAATATGTCTTTGCCTGTGAAAAATCACGGGTTTTAATCATATAATCCATTTTCAGCCTGACATTTTCCATGAATTCATTGCTGTTTCTGGTTCTGTTCACACCGGCTATTCCTGAATAAAATAAAAAATAAAGGTCGGATGCCGCAGTTTTGATCTCTTCAGCAGAATTTTTGTCAAGGTCAATGTTTACGCGCCTGACCAGTCTTTCCTTAGTTATCCTGTAAACAGTACTTGATTCAGGAATGCCGCTTATATTACTTTTTGGTGTATTTCCCATATCAGTCACCTTCCCTTGAGTTTTTCATATCGCTCACCTGCAAAGTTCAGGGATGAGTTAATTCTGTTTACTATATCCCTGTGGTATGGCGAACTATCGCTTCCCAGATCAAATTTCATTTTTTCCAGTTTTTTAATATATATTTCCAGAAGGCTCAACTGGTCGAGAACAACATTATACGGTGAATTCCTGTTTATTGCATCCTCTGTGGCCTGTATGAGCGATTTTGTTTCCTCCATGGTAGTTTCAGCTTTCTGCACAATTTCGGATTTGTTTTCCAGCTTTGAATCGATGATCGCTGCCTCTATTTTCGGCTTATAATCCTCGCTGTCTGCACTATAACGGAGCGCCATGGCTATATCATTCCCTGTAATGGTTTTTGAGTTCATGAGTATACTGAAAGCAGATGCAATCTTCAGTAGTTTTATCTTTCTCCTATCGCTCAGTATAACATCATTCTCCTCCATCTGGAACAGTGCCTCCATATACCTATCGATAACATCATTTTTCATATTTCTTAGATGGTTCAGCCTCTCTATGGCATCGGCCTGCAGGTTTCTAACCTCTTCAATGGTGATAAATGGCCTTTCATCATCCTTTCTTGCCTCCATATTGATTCCCCTGTCAAGGAGGTCACGGAGTATAGTTCTCTCAACATATCCGTGGAACACCTTAATGGGGTATCTGTCATAGAGTGCCATATCCTCCTCATCATCTGAGATTTCATTGCTTGCAGAATAAATTCCCAGAAGGTCGAGGTCCATCATAACTCCACCGTTGGGCAATCTCCTGTTTAGCATGATATCAAGCAGGGTATTCCTTATTGCAGAACTTGCCTTGAATATCTCATCCAGGAATACTATGTTTGAATCGGGTAGCTTTCCTGTTATGATATTTTTATATTCACCATTTTTCAGGGCATTGATATCTATGGGCCCCAGCAACTCTTCCGGTTCTGTAAATTTTGTTAGCAGGTAATAAAAATAGCGTGCGTTCATGAGTTTACTCATTGTATCTATAATTGATGTTTTTGCAGTACCCGGAGGCCCGATGAGAAGCGTGGGTTCGCCGGATATCAATCCAGCAAGTACACCGTTTATTACATCCTCCCTTCCAACGAATGTGTTGGTAAGATAATTCTGTACTTCAAAGATTTTATTGATATTTTTCATTCTTATAACAAATTAAAACGATGTTTTATAAAGTTTTGCCAGATGGATAAGTCATTGCTTTTTATCATCCGGCTTCTTGTCATCAGGTTTTTTGTCTTCGGTTTTTGGCTCACTGGCCTTTTTTAATTCACTGTATGCATGTTCAAAGGCAAGATTTGTCTCGTTTATTGTTTTTTCCATGGTTCTACCGGACAATTTTACCTTTGCAAGAAAGACATTTGTTGTCGCCCCCCTTGTTAAAAGTATAATTTCAGTATCAGGTAGCAGTTTCGCGGTTTCATCTATTAATTTCCCGGAGGGAACATCCGAATTCAGTGTTACCGTAACCGGATAAACTATTTCAGAACCCTCATACATTGAATTGGGTCCCAGCACGTTGAATTTTGATTTTATATCCCAGTAAGCACCGTCTATTGCCATATTCGCCCTGGCAGTTTTCTCATTTATCTCAGTGACCTCATTAAATGAAATCAAGGCCTCGAAGGTATTGCTGACGCCGTTTTTGCTGGAAAGGAAGAATTTCATATCCTTTAAATCATCCCTTGCATTTACCTCTTCAAGTATTTTGTCTGCCGGTACATCTGCCTGTGCGGTTATGTTCAGAGGATAAATATAACTGCTCCCATTATCCCTGAATTCCGTTATCACGCTGTTTCCAAGAATTTCAGAATTTGGCAAATATATTACGTTGTTGTCTTTTGTCAGTATCTTTGAAAACAGGGTTTTAACATCCACCACTTTGCCGGTAGTTTCCACACTCCATACCCATGAATTGACTGATATGACTTCCCCGAATTTTACTGTATTGGACGACGTTGCAAATATGCTGGATAAAACATTGGAGGCAACCGTCTGCACAGCAAGACCCAGTACCACACCTCCTATTGCACTTCCTGCAAGTATTCCTGTAACACTGACATGGAATGCACTCATTACCAGTGCAAGTATTATCACATAAAAAATAATTCTGACTATGAGGGATATGCCGTAGAGTCCACGGTTAGTTTTTATCAATACCTCCCTGAGATACTTGATAAATGATCCAACTATTAATAATCCCACTATCAGTATGACTATCGCATGTACGGATTCTATTATAAATACCTCATCTGATCTATACTGCGGCAGAAATGTATTTATGAATAAGTCTGCTAAATAGCCAGAAAGTATGGCCAGTATTACCCCAATTACCACTTCTGATGCTATTTTTAATACCTGATCCCTTCTAACAGCAAGATTTGATTTAGTTTTTGCCATTATTTAACCTCCGTGTTTATTTCACTGAATCCTGTATAAGGTACAAGAACATCAGGTACTTTTATTCCATTTTCCTGCTGGAAATTTTCCATTATTGCCACAAGAACCCTTTCTGTTGCAATTGCGGTACTGTTAAGGGTATGAACAAATTTATTCCCATCCGGAGTTCTGTATTTTACATTGAGTGACCTTGCCTGGTAATCGGTATCATTAGATGCTGAAACAACTTCCCTGAACTTTCCCTGGGACGGGTACCACACTTCTATATCATATTTTTTGGCCGCAAGGCTGCCGAGGTCACCGGAACATATATTAACAATTCTGTACGGTAATCCAAGGCTTCTGTAAATATCCTCTGCATTGCTTACCAGTTCCTTGAAGTAATCCCATGATTCATCTGGCTTGCAGTAAATAAACTGCTCTATCTTGTTGAACTGGTGAACCCTGAATATGCCCTTCGTATCCTTGCCATGGGCGCCGGCTTCCCTTCTGAAGCAGGGTGAAACGCCACTCAATCTCAATGGCAATTCGTTCTCTTCCAGGGTTTCACCGGATAGCATGGATGCGAGGGGGTGCTCAGCAGTTGCAATTAGATAAAGGTCATCCCCTTCTATTTTATACAGCGCATCCTTGAACGTTTCAATGTCAGTGGCACCTGACATGGAAGCGTAATTAATCATAAACGGTGGCTCCATAACAGTAAAATTTCTCTGGGATAAGAAATCAACTGCATAATTAATGAGTGCCAGTTCCAGCTTGAAGAGCCTATTTTTCAGAAAATAAAACCTTGAACCGGCTATTTTACCAGCTCTCTGCAGATCTGCCAGGTCATATTTTTCCATGAGTGTCTGGTGGTCAACAGGCCTTGTATCAATTATTTCATAGTCCCGTGAATCCATGCTATTCTGTCTGAAATATTCCTCATCTTCGCCGAATACCCGTGCATGCCCCCAATACTTTACAATTTTGCTATTATCGTCACCCGTGCAGACAGGTACATCATCAGCCAGAAGATTTGGTATAAGGTGAACTATTTCACTTCTTCTGCTCTCTATCCCCTTCTGTTCTTCCTCGATGCTACTGATTTTTTCGTTGATCTCCCTTACACTGTCTTTCAGCCTATCGATATCCTTATTTCCTGTTTTCATCATTCTGGAAATATCAAGGCTGATGGTATTTTTATTGT
Source organism: Thermoplasmata archaeon (assembly GCA_021797225.1). Next base: position 25,791 of record JAKAAE010000002.1, read on the forward strand.
GTTTATAATCATTAAGTGTTCTGAGATTATCCTTCCATTTAGTATCCAGTATGAAAAATTCATCAAGAATCTTCGTATCAAATCCTCTGGCCCTGCATGAATCGTAAAATTTTTTACTTTCAGATCTCAGAAGTTTTATATCTATCATATTTTTGACCTTTAATATTAATATAAAAAGACTATATGTTTTTTATGATAAATTTTTGATTTTTACGGAATTTTTATTGAAAATGCATCAAGAAATTCTCTTTCCTTTTCATTTAACCCGGCAGGTATAATAATTGAAGCGGGGGAACCTGCAATCCTGTTGCCTATAATATTTTTTATGCTTGAATTGATTATTTCTTCATTTTCAGTGGCTATTCCTATACCAACTATTACCTCTGTATCACCGGTTATAATCTGTTTCTTCCTTTTTTCTTCCATACCGATGAGTGTGAGCAAAGCCTGATATGGGGGCATAGTTTTTCCATCTGCAAGATCCAGGAGCAGGAGTGTATGCATATTATTTGAATAATTCAGATATATTTTATCATATACACTGGTAGGGAAAAAATTTTCATAAACAAATGGCATGGATACAATGTTACCCATCTTGTAGTTAAAAAGCCCTGTTCTGGATACAAAAGCCGTAATTATCGACGCATTTTCAAATACATTTGCGGTTATGCCGAGCCTTTTGGCCTCCATTCTGATCTCATTATGCGTTGTTGCTGAGAGCGCATCTCCTGTAACAATTAATGTCACAATTTTAGTTTTGGCTTCAACCAGAATATCCATTCCTCTTTCAATGAAATCCCTGTCTGCCTTCTTCAGGGTACCTCCGCAAAGGTCCTTTAATGAATCAAATGTGCTTTCTGGGGAAATTGATGTATAAGTTTCAAAATAAACAATATCAGAATCCCTGAGAATATCCGCTTCTTCTAATGTAAGGCTCCTGGGTCCCCGCAAGCCCAGGCCCATTATATTTAACATACCTATATCAGATCCTCTTCAATCCTTATAACTTCATTCAGTTTTGCCAGCCTTTCACCACCGATTGTGCCTGTTTTTATGAATCTGGAATTGAACGCAACAGCAAGAGAGGCAATAAAATCATCGGTCGTTTCTCCACTTCTGTGAGAAACTACTGTGTCCATAGAATTCTTTGTTGCAACTTTAACCGATGCTACCGTATCTGATAGTGTTCCTATCTGGTTGACCTTGATCAATACAGCATTTGTGGATTTTAATTCCACACCCTTCTGAATCCTCGTTGCATTTGTTGTATAAAGATCATCGCCCACTATCATCGCATTTTTTCCAATCTTTTTTGTTATTTCCGCAAATCCCTCGAAGTCACTATCATATAGTGGGTCTTCTATATAGTAAAAGCCGTGTTCCCTGTTCAGTGAAATTGCGTAATCTATCTGTTCATCCCTGGTTTTTGTAGATTTTTTGTATTTATATTTTCCATTTTCATGGAATGAATCTGCTGCGAAATCAACTCCAAGGTATATTTTTACATTATTTTCAGATGATATCTCTCCTGCGGCAGATTTCATTATATCTATTGCATCCTCATCAGAAACATCTGCTGTCCACGCTTTTTCATCTCCCAGGCCGACGCTCTGCCCTTTGAGTTTTTCGGATAATTTTTCACCCACCCTTCTATGGACCTGTATATTATAGAATACGGAATCGTAAAAGGTCTTGCCCTGTGAAGACACGAGGAATTCCTGAATTGTAGTACCATTTTTCGAATGTTTTCCACCACCTATTATATTGCCCATCGGGCGCGGTATTGATGGATTTAGGCCACCCACATATCTATAAAGTGGAATTTCAAGATAATTGGAAACTGCCTTTGCATTTGCCATGGACAGAGCTGTTGCAAGATTTCCACCCATACTGGCAAAGTCATCGGTTCTATCCAGCTCATGCAGGAGTCTATCAAAGGCACCCTGGTTCATTGCATTGAAGCCTTGAAGCGCATTTTTTACATGTCTGTTATAGAAATCCACACTTTTATCAATATCATTATCCGGATATGCCTTTACTTCCGTTTTTCCCGTGCTTGCACCTGCAGGTGCGGAGGCTGTTCCCGAGGCATAATTCAAAAAAATTGTAGCCTCTATAGTAGGATTGCCTCTGGAATCAAATATTTTTGTAATTTTCGAATCAACTATTTCTATATCTTCCATATAATGATAACGTTATAAAAAATATATATTTATTGATTGCACTTATTTTTTTAGACCGTGACAGGGATAATGTAATTTCCCACATTTATTATATAATTGTTAAAAAATGCTCATAGGAAAACTTAATTATTAGAATTAGATAATGATTACGTGGACACTAAAGATGATGATGTTGAAGAATGGGTATCTAAATTAAGTGTTAAGAGCACCAAAGAAATAGAGGTCCCCAAACTTCTGTTTAATCAGGTAGTAGGCCAGGAGCACGCTGGGGAGGTCATTAAAAAAGCAGCTATGCAGAAGAGGCATGTGCTTTTAATAGGCGAACCCGGAACGGGCAAATCCATGCTGGCCCAGTCTATGGTCGATTTTCTACCTAAAGAGGATCTTGAGGATATTTTGTGCTTTCCCAACACAGAGGATTCAAATAAACCTAAAATCAAAACTTTTCCTGCTGGAAAGGGAAAAGAAATATTAAGGCAGTACCAGATCAAGGCAGAACGTGAAAAGAAAGATAGATCTAAAAGCATTCTATTCATAGTTCTTTCAATAATATTACTTGGAGCAATTCTAGCCATATATCTGTGGGCAGTGGCGAAATCACCAGGCACCGCAATAGAAATACTGTTCCTTGCAATCATAGGTGCAGCATTCCTGTATATAATTATGGCAATGAATCCCGCGGCCCGTGTTGAAAGGGCAATGGTTCCGAAATTGCTTGTCGGGCATAATCCCAATGATAAACCCCCGTTTATAGATTCGACGGGCGCACATTCCGGGGCATTATTAGGCGATGTAAGGCATGATCCTTTCCAGTCTGGAGGATTAGAAACACCTGCCCATGAAAGGGTAGAAGCCGGTAATATGCAGAAGGCTGATAAGGGCGTTTTGTTCATAGATGAAATAAACCTTCTCAGGCCAGAGGATCAGCAGGCCCTATTAACTGCAATGCAGGAAAAACGTTTCGCAATATCGGGTCAGAGCGAGAGAAGTGCAGGTGCAATGGTGCAGACAGAGCCTGTACCGTGTGATTTTGTGCTTGTAGCAGCAGGAAATCTTGATGCTATAAGAAATATGCATCCTGCTCTGAGATCGAGGATCAGGGGATATGGTTATGAAGTGTATATGAATGACACCATGGAAGATTCTGATGAAAATAGGAAAAAAATAGTTCAGTTCATCGCACAGGAAATAGCCAAGGATAAAAAAATACCGCCATTTGATATAAGTGCAATTACAGAAATACTGAAAGAAGCCCAGAAACGTGCAGGTAGAAAGGGCAGATTAACATTGAGGCTAAGAGAACTCGGCGGACTCGTCAGAGTAGCAGGAGATATAGCTGTAACAAATAAACAATCTATAGTAACAGCAGATGATGTAAATGAGGCAAGATCATTGAGCAAGCCAGTGGAACAGCAGATTGCTGATAGGGCAATAGAAGTCAAAAAACTTTATAAAATGTTCACCGGCACAGGCAGTGCAATAGGAAAGGTGAACGGGCTTGCTGTAATGGGGTCGACAGATATGTCTGATTTCACAGGTGTTGTAATGCCGATTGTGGCAGAGGTAACGCAGGCACAGCATCCACATAACGGTACGGTATATGCAACCGGCAAACTGGGAGAGATTGCCAAGGAGGCGGTTCAGAATGTTTCCGCAGTAATAAAGAAAATAAGTGGAAAGAACGTTGCCGATGTGGATATCCATGTTCAGTTCATCGGCACATATGAGGGTGTGGAGGGTGATTCCGCAAGTGTTTCCATAGCAACTGCAGTTATATCTTCCCTGGAATCAATACCTATAGATCAGACGGTCGCCATGACAGGGTCATTAAGTGTGCGTGGAGATGTGCTTCCTGTGGGCGGTGTAACAGCCAAAGTAGAAGCTGCAATAGATACAGGTCTCTCAAAGGTTATAGTGCCAGCGTCTAATTTCAATGATATAATACTTGATGAGGCACACAAAGACAAAATCCAGATTATAGGGGCATCAAGAATAGAGGATGTTCTTGAAAATGCACTCATAACAGGTCCTGAGAAGGATAAGTTCCTCAAGAAAATAAAGGACATCGTTAATCCTTCCACAGATATTAAAAAACCCGTCCAGAGAAGGGGCACAAATGTTGCATAAAATAAAATATTTTTTTTTAAATAAATTTGATGATAACATTCTTGATTTTCTTAAAAACACGCACGGAATTTTTCAATTGATAGACACTAAATGTGTTATTTCCGAGATACAGACACTGGAGGCCATAAGAAAAACAGACAGATTCATGTCACACAATGAAAAAATAAGGTCTCCTGGAGCTATTCTCCTGATGTACATAGCAAGAACTAATCAGATAAACGTCGCAATAGAAAAATGTGGCATAAATAAAGACACAGAGAGTGGAATAGTAGTTTATTCAGATCAGAATGATCTTCAGTTTTTAATTAAAAATGATTACATACGTATTGCCGGAAGATTATTGCCATATGATAAACCGGAATACGATTTTGAGGTTTTTTCAGGGATGGCAAAGATAGATCTTATGCATTGATAGTGGATAGCATATCATATACCCCATCAAACGTCATGTGGAACTCACTTATCCTGTTTTCAATCGCCATTGCTGCAGTAATATTTGCAAACATAACCGACTTTTTTAAATTCAGTCCTCTATACAGTGCCGTATAAAGTCCTGCCCTGAATGAATCCCCTGCCCCTACTGTATCTTTAACATGACTGGCTTTTATTCCATGAATTATACTGGAATTACCATCTTCAATCAATATGGCACCATTGGGACCGTCTGTAATTATAATATTCCTAATTTTCCGGCTTATTTCGGATTCTTCCAAACCTGTCAATTCTTCTAGGTAACCGAACTCTTTTTTATTCATAATCAGCATCTGACTGTTCTCTATCATAAATCTAGCATTTTCAGGCGAGTATGTGTACCATATCTCCTGCCCCGGGTCAAATGTTATACTGGCATTTTTCTCATTTTCTATAATTTTTTTGTACTCTTTTACCGGTCCTGTGCCTATATCGATATGTTTGTAATTTCTATATTTGAAATCTTTTGAAGGGTGCCAGTCTTCCATAGGGCCCTGGAACATATATGCTATCTGTTCTTTTCCATCTGATGGAATATAACAGATCGGGCCCATTTTATCCGGTACTATATCCACATGTTCCGTGCTGATACCGAGTTCTCTAAATCTTTTAAGATAGTCGCTATGGGAAGACTTGCCCACAGTAGAATACAGGTCAAATTCAAGGCCAAGTGAATGTGCTACAAATGCAAAATTGCCAGCAGTTCCAGCAAACTGTTCTTCTAATCCTGTAACCCCTCTGGCTTCTCCCGGCCCCGGTAGAGAATTTACACCTATTTTTACGTCAATATTAAGATGACCGAAAATGGCTAGGAATTTCATTATTCTGTAATTATATGATTGTATATAATAATTGATAAGACATTTTCAATTCTAAAACTTACGGGATATCATAATTGATAAAATTAACCAGTATATAATTTTTATCAGGTCATTTCATTCATGTAAGTATACGAAATATTTATAAGTGTACATTTCATTATTTCATTATTGAATCATAGGGTTTTATTTGCGATGGGGATAAGTGCAATTCTAATAGTTACGGTATTTGCAGGAGCTAATATAGCTTATCCCAATTATATTCCTATAGGTTCCCTTGGATCAGGAAATAGTACAGGTTCTGGTGGTTTACATACATTTTCAGACCAAAATTTCACACTCACTGGAAACGTTTCGAACTTGTATAACGGTCTGCCCGTGCACGGGTCACTGATAATAAGTAATTCAACCATGAGTAAAGAATTGAATTATAGTCAGAATGGAACTTTTAAAGTAACCCTGCCTGGAGGCCCATATTCGTTGAGCTATTCATCTCCGGGATTTGACACAATGAGTAGCTCCATATTTCTGGACAAAAATAAAACTGTAAACCAAAATATTATACCTTCACAAAGTATAGGTAATAGAATTTCTATCCTAGGAACTAATACTTCTATTATAGGTAATACATTAAATATTTCTCAAAGTGTACCATATCTGAGCGATAAGAATATTTCATATGGACTGGATAGGAATAATATAACAGGACAGAAGAATAATATTATAACCTTAGAGTTTGGAAAAACCCTAAACAATACTGCTTTTATTGTATTGATAACACAGGATGGCACGGTTTATGAATACAATGGTACAACAAATAGTACCGGAAATGCCACAATGAGCCTAAATTATTCAGGCAACTATACTATGTCAGCATACACTCTATACTATAATTCCACCATAGTTAAATATAAAACAGCAAGCGGTAATGGAACCATAAAATTCCAGATGGAAAAAAGGCAAACATATAATGAAACTGTAAAATTATCCAGTAATTATAATTTAAACGGAAATAAATCAGTGAATGAATCAGCATTAACCGGTCATGGTGGTATTTTCCATCTGCAAACCACTGATATTACAATAAATTCAACAGGTACATATTATCATTATTCTGTTCCTGCTGGAACATATGGATTTTCGTATAATAATCAGAGCTTTGTAGGAAAATTATTTTCCGTAAATGTAATTGGCAATCAGACTTCATCAGAAAATGTGAGTGCATATGTAATAGCCGTTAATATTACAGATATAACCGGCTCTGGATATTCTTATAATATATCAGGGGTGGCCGTCAATAATATGGTAAATAATACCTATAGGGCAACTGCGGGCACTCATACTTTGAGTGTATCAATATCCGGGAAGATAATATATACATATAACATAAGCCTGAAATCTGGAAATCCATATTATGAGGTAACTCTAACTTTAAATAACAATAATTTCAATGTTACCGGAATTTTAACCTCTTATCCTGACAAAGACTTGAACTTAAATTATACTGGAACGATACCTAGCAATGTTACCATCACGGGGATGCAATTAAAAAATGTAACTTTCTCCAGCAGTTCATCAAACGTAACAATTATTAACAATAAAACACCTTACAGCGTAAATGGCACAATGTCGAACTATATATTCAACCTGACAACTCCTCTGGCCATATCTTCTGGAAATCTAGCTATCAGGGTTGTAATCACTAATAGTACATCAATATCAGTCTCTCAACCAGTGTATGCATATGTCCATGCCTACAATATAACAGAAAAAGGCATTTATAAAGATTTATGAAAGTCGGTGATCTAATTGTTGTTTAAAAAAAATTCAAAGAAAATCAGGGAAGATACGCAGGAGGAAAAAACCGTTCTAAAAATTAAGACAGTAGACGATATACCGGTAATAAAGGAGATGCGGAAAAAAATCGGCAATAATGAACGAAGGGATGCCATATTATATGCTTACGCCAGTGTGAAAAGCGATTATACCAGATACTTCGGTGCACCGGGTTATAAATCAAACCGTGAATTCATATTCGGGGAAATGGAAAATTTTAATATAAAACCGGAAGACGAGGAATCCCGTACAGATAATATTGCAATTAAAGCCCTGATTTCTGATTCTAACTACCCAGACAAGAAGGATAAAGCAAGTAATGATAGTAATACTATGGATAAAAATAGTATGAAATTTTTTGCTATAAAGAAAATAGCGCTCTTTTATTTCAATTACTATGAGATAGCGAGATTCGGGGATTATAAATGGGAGAATCTGGATGAAAAACAGATGATAGACCCTGTAAAGGACATCTACAACTATATGGATATAATGAAGCTTTTCTATAATGGTGATTCAACTGGGAACTGACATCATTCACTTACTAACAGATTATCACACGAGCATCAAATTCTTTTACCCAATATTGATACTGGCGATACTTACACTGATAGTTACCGTCCACTCACGTAAATATAAAACATCTGATGATAAGGAAACTATCCATACCGTTAAACTTCAAATAGAAAATACGAGTTTCATGGATGAACTCAAAAAAATCAAATCCGGAGATTTTTCAGATTATCTTTTCATGATAAATCATGATATGGAAAAGATGACCACGCAGATGAAGGAATACAGAGCAGCGGTAAAAAAATTTAATAAATACGATGCTAAGTACCATTCATATTCTAATGGGATATTGAGAAAACATGCAGGTAAAATGAGAGATGCCTATCTTATGAGTATACTCTATGACCTGGAGAATATGAAACAGATGAAAATGGCAATTGTTAATGACGAGGTGTATGACGAATGGAAAAAGAAACAAAAACAGTAAGGGATATAGCCAGGGATATGGAAACATCCATAGATGAAAAGGTCATAGGTTCTAAAAGGATAGTGAGGTTCATGTTGATATCCCTATTCACCAGTAACCATATTCTAATGGAAGGTGTACCTGGCCTTGCCAAGACAATGCTTGCATCGGAATTTTCAAAGCATCTGGGTTTGCAGTTCAAGAGAATTCAATTTACACCAGATATGCTGCCATCAGATGTCACCGGAAATATGATATTCAATCCTGAAACGAAAAAAATGGAATTCCGGGAAGGCCCCGTTTTTTCTAACATAGTGCTCGCAGATGAAATCAACAGGACACCCCCGAAAGTTCAATCAGCGCTTCTGGAATCCATGGAAGAAAAACAGGTTTCGGTTTATGGAATAACCACACGGCTTCCATCTCCATTCCTGGTTATAGCGACCCAGAATCCCATAGAGCAGGAAGGTACTTTTCCTCTCGCAGAAGCATTGATGGATAGATTCCTTTTCAGGTATTACCTGGATTATCCGGATCGTGATGATGAGCTGAGAATACTGAATTCAGTATACAAGAATAGCGCTCAGGTATACAATAAACTTGATTCGGATACTATACTGGCCTTCAGGAAGATGGTTGAAAATATTTATGTAAACGAAGATATAATTGAATATATAATAAATATTATAAGGAAAACTAGGGAATCCGAGATGGTTTTTGTGGGGGCAAGTACCCGTACAGCGGTAAAATATCTCCATGCAGCAAGGGCTAATGCATTATTAAGTGGAAGGAGTTATGTAATCCCGGAGGATGTTATATTTATGGCAAGGGAAATATTGAATCACCGTCTTATTCTCCGGCCGGAAGCTCTCATGGATGCCGATGCCGATTATAAAAAAATAGTTTATGACGTCATTGATTCTATAATAAATTCAGTAGAGGCTCCCCAATGATTCGAAGGTCTGGCTATGCAATTCTTGCCATACTGACATATGGAAC
>JAKAAE010000053.1 GCA_021797225.1 Thermoplasmata archaeon
TTATAAGAAAATGAAAAAGGATAGGGAAAAGAAATAAATAAATTTTTAATTTTTTATAAGTTTCAGAGTTAAATACTTATTTGACGGTCAATAATTTGTGATACTATGATATAAAATGAAAATTGATATATATTAAAATATAATGAAAGATAGTGATGAAAAATGGCAAAAATATTTGTGATTCTGACAAAAGGAAAGGATGACTTGAATATGGTCAATGTAGCCGCTAATTTTGCATATAGCGCAGTTAAGAATGCAGGCGCAACAGTTAATTTTATGTTTCTGGGAAGAGGTGTAGAAAATTTGCTGAAGGATTCTAATGGTATAAAGCCTATTGTGGATCTGGTCAACCTGATGAAATCAGCAAATATAGAAGTAACATATTGCAAGGTTTCTGCAAAGGGAATCGGTCTCCCGGAAAGCCTGTTAATGGATGGAATTGAACCAGTAATGGGTGGTATACAGACAGCGAAAGAAGTGGATGCAGGATTTTCTGTAGTTACTTTTTAAATTTAAATAATTTTTATTAAAAGTTTAAGATAAAATTTATATACCTGTTTCTTGAGCATCTATCCATCTGTTAATTGTAAATCCTATGATAGATAATAATTACAATCAATATTCATAACTCAACATGCTGAAAAGGTCATAAAAAGTACATTTATTGTAGGAGGACAATCAATAAAGAGCAGATATAAGGGAAGAGTACCCACGGACTGTGGGGAATTTATGCCCGTGGAGGAACTGGTCAATACCTTAAGGCAGGCCAGTCTCATTGAAGCGGGAAGCCCATGCGTTAGCTTGGGGAGGAAGTCACCACTAACTGCCCAAGATCAATACCAATATATAGACAAAAATGTAAGATAATAGTATGTTTCAGTTGCCTATAAATGACATCTAAAATTACATATATGACCATAGAAGATAGTTACGTTTTAGAATGGTTTGATAATATTCCCACTCAGCAGTACCACTGTATTATTTTTGATAGCATTAGTTTTTCGTCTTCTGAAATTTCTTTATACTCATCAGCCTGTCGCGTCAAATAATCACAAAGATAAATTTTGGTGGGTTCATTTCTGGAAATAATTTCAACAATAGTCTGCATTCCCTCCTTTTCCATTTTAGCATGTGCACTGATTTCAATATATTTGGTTAGATAATAAAAACTGAAATATCTTTTCAGTAATAATGCAGCCTCATCCAGAGATTCTTTATAATTACCCAGATGATCCAGAATAATAGCTCTGTTATGATGGTACAAAGGTTCTTCCACATCCAGTTGTATGGCTATATTGGACTCTTTTAAAGCCTCCTTATATCGTTTTAAATACTCAAGATTTACAGCTTTTGCATGATAATACCACGGTTCATCAGCATCAAGCTGTATAGCCCTATCATATTCCTCAATTGCCTCCTCATAACGGTCGAGTGCCTCTAATGTTCTGGCTTTTAATGAATGCCACAATGCCTCTTCTGGTTGAACTTTTATTGCCAAATCACATTGTTTTAAAGCCTCTTCGTTGTGCTTATTTCTAGTTAATCTATGGATTTTCCAGTAGCGATCCAATGACTCGCCCGTAGCAATGCTTAGTGCTCTACTGCATTCTTTTATATTAGCTTCATTACGTTCCAGTATGGACAATGTGGTGGATTTGTTAAAGCAGAATGCGGAGTTATCAGTTCCGAGCTTTTTTGCCGCGTGATATTCCTTTAATGTCTCATTATAACGTCCTAAATCCCCCAGTTCTTCTGCGAAATCGACATGGTACTCTGGTTCGTCAGGATACAGTTCCAGTATTCCACTGAATTCTTCCAGGATTTCTTCATCTCTTCCAATAGCCTTCAGGTTTGTAATCCTACCGTATCGGTATCCAACATCATCTGATTCAAGGTCTATTGCCATACTATAGTCATCTGCAGCCTCGGCAAAGCGTCTGAGTTTATTAAATATAGCAGCACGCGTGATGTAATACACAGCATTAAACGGATCAAGTTTTACTGTTATGTTAGATTCGTCAAGAGCATCTTCATACCTGGTAAGAGAATACAAAGCATTGCTTTTAGAGTTATGGTACTTTGGGTCTTCCGGGGCTTTTTCTATAGCAGCTATATATTCCTTTAAAGCCTGTTCATATTTACCGGCAAAATATAATTTTTCTCCCTTTTTATAGTGATAATCTGCATTGTTAGAATCTGGCATGAAAATTATATTCTAGAACTATATATAATAATTATTGTTCAAAATCTACCCCGAAAAACCATATGCTTTGAAATATGGAGAACGTCATTGAACTATATCATATAATTGTAAAAAAATATTAAATAATGATAATTATCCATGGTAAAATAAATAATCGTAATTTTACTGTTTGACAAAAAAATTTTTATTCTTCTGCTGATAGTTTGTCCCTTAAATCCATAGCTTTCTGCCATGTTTTCTTTCTTATCAATCCAACATATCCACCTATGAAAATAGCCATAAATATTATGGAACTTGTGAATCCCACCACAGCTCCATAATCGATGAACAGAACCCCCTCTATAATGGAATTAAATGCGCCCACAAGATTGAGCATTCCATTGTAAAAGCCGTACATTGTTCCGGTGGTGCCTGTGGGAGAAAGGTCTATGGCATTTACGGCCCATGATCCAACTGTCAGATTCATCATACCTGCTCCTGCTGCAAGGAGAAGCACTGTTGGAATCAGTAAACGTGCAGTTCCAGTGAAGTATGATAAACCGATCATTACAATCATAATACTCATTGGAAGCAGGGAACCGATACGCCTGGCATTGACCTTTGTGAATTTCTTGAGAAGGCCATCATTCAGGGGGCCTGATCCGAGAAAGCCTATTATGAGGGCTGTATCAACCGCTGCGGTATATAATCCACTGGTTGTTACAGAATGAACAAAAGTTGAAAATAACAGGGTGGGAAGCCAGTAGAGAAAAGTATACAGAATATACCCGAATGACAGAAATATAAGGAGTGTGCCTATGCCAGCCTGTGTTGTAAAAACCATTTTCATTGTTTTTCTCCAAGCATCCTTAGGACCTACTTTTTTCTCATTTTTCTGCTCTTCTGTTTTGCCCTCGTTTATGTAATCCAGTTCAGCGGTGTTCACACCTTTATGTTCATCCGGGGTATCCCTTACATAATAATACCATATAAGGGCAAATACGATTCCCAGTGCACCGAAGAATATGAATGGGCCCGGCCATCCAAATAGTACGTATATGGCAACGCCTATTGTTGCTGCAACTACCGGTCCAACAGCTTGCCCCGCACCTGCCCAGGTATATGCTTTAGATTCATCATAGCGGTTTGTCCATGTTTTGGCACTCTTAGCATTAACAGGCCAGACAGGCCCCTCCCCGGCACCCATAAAGAGCCTGACTATTAACATTGAAAGAAAACTGAATGTCGCTGCTGTCAGAATGGTGAATACCGACCAGATTGCATAAAAAGTTGCCATTGATTTTCTGAGACCGAGTTTATCTACTATGGAACCTCCCGGGAAGTTGAATAATGCATAGGCCAGCGACCATCCAAATAATATCAATGAATATTCGGCTATTCCGGCACCTGCAACACCGTATGCGGAGACTGATTTGGTCCAGCCAAAGGCATATGCATATGCTGGTGCGGTAATTGTCCATATTTCCCTGTCCGCATAATTAAACATTATGGCAATAAAAAGCATAACGGGGATCATCCAGCGCACGTTAGTTTTTTTTGAGTTATTAACATTTTTCTTTACAGTTTCTTCTACCATACTATATCTGATATATCTAAATACTCAATCTATTTTAGCCTTGCGTTCCGGAACTATATATGAAAAATCCATAAAACTCATAGGTGCTAGGTTTCACATTTTCAAAAAATATTACTTGCCTGTTTTTATAAATCAATTCACATATTAGGTTTTCAAGTGCCCGGGGATTTTAATTTTTATTATCCCATGATTTAAGTTAATTTGTTTTTCTATAAAACAAAATATGGCATAAATTGTTTTATTAGGAAACAATTTCATATAACTTTGTAGCATATTTATGCGGAAGGCAACAAAATAATATTTAGAAAACTTATCTCTGAATGGCTAATAGGATATTTATCAGACGTACATAACATGGAACTAAATACGCCATTACAATCTAATAAAATTATTACTTTTCCATTTATCCTAAAAACAACCTCGATTTGTAGTTCTTTTTGAGAATCAAAATCTCCTTTATAGCCCTGGAACATTCTCATATTGCCCTTAGAAACCTTCTGAACACTTTCCTTGATTTTCTTGTCATAATGTAAAGGAAGGTATACGCGGTAATAGTGATGCTCGCGTGTATAAGCTACCATTCACTATCACGTACCTGGTACTCTCCCAAACCTATAGCCTTTGCATCCTTATGACAGTTTTCTATTGACCATCTTATGCTCCATGCCTTTATCATTTCTTCACCGGAAAGATAGTCTGATACTATGAATTTCTTCCTTTAATTCTCAGGATTGTGCAGAACAAAAAAGGTGACTGGTTCACTATTTGATAAATATACTGCGAACTCCCTCTGCAATGGGGACTCCTTTAAAGTATCAGAATCCCTTTCATGCATGGGAAGTGTTGATTCAATAATATCGTCCATGGTGTAAAACAAATCCCTGTTCTTTATTGCCATCCTTCCAATGTTGTAAAAGGATGCCTTCCTGTTGGGCTTTAATTCGGTAACATAATTACTGCCCAGGAACTTTACGCTTGAGTACCATGAGTCAACAATCTTGCATGCCACATTGGAGTTATTTTTCTGCTATGCTGAATATATCTTCCATAATCTCAAGCTTTGTTTTAAATTGTTCTCCAGACATTCTCTTAACATAAAACCTTGCAAGGAATGGATAGAATACCTTATTTTCAAGATCATATAGTCCAGAGGTAACAGGCTGGTTTGCAAGCACATTATTTCCTGATGCATGATCAAAGAACCATCCTACATACTACATGGCCTTTGAACCTGTATGATTCAATACTGTATCATCATCGATGAACATAACCCTATGGCTACCTATTAATGTTTTCATGAATTTTATATAGTTCTGTTCCAGAAGTTAATAATTTGAAATTAACAAATAATGGTCTGTATCCAAATACAGGGTGTTCCAGTGTTTGCAATAGCTCTCGGTTAACGGTACGACATAAAAACTACATAAAAATCTATCTATTTTTCAACAATTAAACAAAAGTTAGATAAATATCTTTAAATACGCTAGTATATTAAAATTATATGAATAATAAAGAAGATATAAAGCTTAGGAAGAATTCCATAGGATTCTGGGGAGTAGTTTTCTACGCAGTTGCTGTTATATTTCCTGCAGGTGCTTTTGCAGTTACTGGAGTGACTGCCATGACCTACGGTGGAGAAACAGCCCCACTTGCTTTTCTAGTTGGTGGCATTACATTATTCCTGGCCATAATTGCCATATACGTATTCAGTGAGCATATAGATAATGCCGGAGGTTATTATAAATATGTGGAAGCAGGCACACAAAACAAGGTGATTTCAAAAAGTGTGGGACTATGGAATGCTTTCTGGGTAATAGGAGATATGATAGCTGCAAGTATTGTAGTAGGATGGTTTACATGGGTGGGATTATCGACACTGCTTAACATAACTATTCCTCTGTACGGTGTTGTTTTATTGGCGCTTATAGTTCCAGTTCTGTATTTAATTGTAGGATATTTTGGGATCAAAGTAGCATCCGGAACTGCTATCACAATAGGTTTATTGCAACTTATTATTTTTACAGCACTTGCTATCGGTTTTGTGTCGAAAGCTCATTATAACAGTCTAGCATATTTTAATATAACTAACTCTCTTGATGGTTTGCACGGTTTCTTCTTGGCAATGGTAGTAGGTGCATTCTTGGCATATGGAGGATATGGTTCAGTAGTATCGTTGGGAGAAGAAGCAAAGTTATCAAAACAGAATCTCAAGAAATCTATTGTTACTGCCCTCTTAATCATGGTAGCATTTGATACATTCGTGGTTTATAGCATAGTAGCTGCAGCAGGCCCGAATCTTGCCATTGTAGATGGCCAGTTCGCGCCGGGGCTTTATATTGCCCAGCAGTTTTACGGTATTGATATAGCTATTTTTGCATTCATATTTGTGGTTATTGCACAGATATTTTCACCGGTTATATTTGGTAATAGTGGTGCCAGGACAATGTTCGCCCTTGCAAGGGACGGGCTGTTTCCTGAAAGCCTTTCAAAGTTACATAAAAAATATGGGAGTCCATATGTTGCAACAATTTGGTTATTTGTTATTGTTGTTGTGGGGGTTCTACTCACACTGTTTCCAATGGTTTATGTCTACGGAGAATCCAATGGACTCTTTGACAGTTTCGCACTCTGGGGAACCGTCATAACAATATTTACCTTGTTATATCATATAGCAACCAATAACTCTCTGGCTTTCTTTATAAAAAGAAATGGGATGAAAATGAAAACCGTGAGTTATATTATAGCTCCCACAGCTGGATCATTACTAATGGCAATAGCAATTTATTATTCTCTTGAGGGTCTTACCCTTCCACTTTCGATTATATACATAATGATACCTGTATGGATTATATTTGCAGTACTGGTTATTTATATCAGAAAAAATACTACAACAGTGGAAAGTGTCAAAGATTTGACAGGTGGGAAATAAATGGTGAAGCCAGAATTCCAACCCTTTGATGGAATAGTAACAGATGCTGACCGGTTCCATGTTATATGTGGGAAGCAGTATTTACTGGACTTTTCCGGGTCGGCAATGACTACCGGTTATAATTTCATCAAACCCGGTTGGTTAGTATCTCCTGTCAGCAGGCTAGTATTCAGAAATAGTTACACGGATGAACTCAAAAGAAAACTTATAGAAATGACCGGTTTTGAGAATGTCGCATTCAGTACCTCCGGAACAGAAGCCTGTGATACAGCTCTTTCAAGATTTGGTAAACCTATTATAGCACTGGAGGGAGCTTATCACGGACTCACTTTTCTGACCAGGCTGGTATCTAATGGTACGGGTTATGATGAAGAAAATAAGATAATCCACCTGAAATGCCCTGTTTCTGGTATTTCTACTGAAGATGCTATGGTATACAACTATGAAATTCTTAAGAACATCCATGTGAAACTCAATGGTGGAACAATGATTATAGAGTTGATACAATCGGATGGAGGAGTGAATGTTCTACCTGAGGAATTTGTCAGAGAACTATTTGTGCTGGCCAAAGATCTTGGATTGCACACAATTGTTGATGAGGTTTATACAGGATATGGTAGATCCGGTGAAATGTTTCTATATCAGAAATATCAGGTACAGCCCGATATGGTATGTATAGGAAAGGGAATGGCCGCAGGCCTGCCTCTTGGTGCGGTTCTTTATAATGATAACTGGGATTTACCCTATAATGATGTTGTTAGCATGTCTGCTGGTAGCATGCTCGTTTCACGCGTTGCAGTCGAGGTTATAAGGCAATTGGACGAAAATCAACTCTTTTCTGTAAGACAAAATGGAAAAGAAATTATTAATAGACTCTTAGCTATTAAAAACAATAGGATAACCTCTGTGAGAGGAAGAGGGTATATGATCGGAGTTGAACTTAATGATGGCAATGGAAAGCCAGATGGAAAATATGCACTGGAAATCAGAAATGGATTATTCGGCAGGGGCGTAGTGTGTTCACTTACAGGTGCTTCAAATAATGTGTTGAAGGTAACTCCTCCTGTTCTTATAGATAGGGAAAATTTGAATAAAGGAATTAGTATAATTGTAGATGAACTTGAAGAATAAATGAGGTAATAAAATGAATGTAGAGAATTATTTTAAATTAGAATACCATAATAAAACGGAAATAGCCGGGATACCTATTGATAACTGTGAAGTGCTGAGAATTAGAATACCCCTTAACCTTGTTTTTGCAATTTCTCTTGGCAACCAAGAATTTTATGATGGAATTATTGTAAAATTAAATTCTGTAAGCATTACAGGATACGGAGAGGCAGAAACAATAGCCGAAATTACCGGAGAAACACCAGATGTGTTATTCAATATTGTAACAGGAATTTTATCCATGCTTAACGGTAAAAAATTTGAAGGGATAGAAGACCTTTCTGAATTGATTAATCATTACTGCTATGGAAATACTGCTGCAAAAAGTGCTGTTGATATGGCATTTTACGATCTTCTGGGGAAATCATTGGGAGTACATGTTGTAAAAATCACTGGTGGTAATTTTAAACCAAGAATGACAAGTCTGACCATTCCTATTGGAACAAAAGAGGAAAGCCTGGCTCTCCTTGAAAAATATCAGGATTCCGGTGCTTCAATCATTAAGATAAAACTGGGAAAAGATGTGGACAGTGATATTATAAGAATAAAGTACATTGCTGAACATTTAAGAGATGGAGTCAGATTTTTTGCTGATGCAAACCAGGGATATAACTTAAGAAACGCTATAAAGATTTCGGGAATTTTACAGAGATATGAGGCCGTATTTTTTGAACAACCAATGAACAGATTAGACCTGAATGGTGCCAGGGAACTGAGGCACAAATCCGGGCTTCCGGTGATGCTCGATGAAAGTATATCCTCTCCAATGGATGTAATGAATGCAATCAGAATGGACGCCGCCGATATGATTAATGTGAAATTATCTAAAAGCGGTGGAATTCATCAAGCTATAAAGGCACTTACTGTAGCACAGGCGGCTGGAATGGATGCCATGGTGGGTTGTATGCTGGAATCTAAACTGGGGATAGCAGCTTCTCTTGTAGTTGCAAATAGCGTTAATAATGTAAAATTTACTGATTTAGATGGATTCACATATCTTTCAGAGCAACCATTTAAGGGTGGTCTAAATTTCGAGAATGGAAGGGATGATCTATTGAACGGTGAAGGATTTGCTGTAAAACTAAACAGTGAATTTTAATTATGTCCATCCTTGCCTTACTGTAATGATAATATGGATTCTCAGGTTCCAGTTTTATTGCATTGTTAAATTCATTAACTGCCTCACTGTAACGCTGGATGTCTGCTAAATCAAGTCCCTTGTTTCCATAATAATAGGATTTCTGTGGATCCAGTTTGATTACCTCATCGTATTCCTTTATTGCATCGTCCCAGCGCTTGATGGAATCGAGTGCAGTTGCACGGTTATAATGAAAATTGGGATCTTTGGGATCAAGCGCAATAGCATTTTCATAGGCTATTATAGCTCCCACATAGTTCTTTAAATTCTGCATTGCAATGCCCTTGTTATAGTAATAACCGGCAATCTCTGGATCGAGTTTTATGGCTATTTCATATTCTTTTATTGCTTCGTTATTTAGTCCCATTTTGACCAGTAGATTGGCCTTATCGTTATGATTATTGGCATTATCAGGATTGTTCACAATTGCTTCCTCCAGGGACTTTAACTCTTTCTTATATCTCTCTGAATCTTCCATATGTCATTAACTCTGACGTATATATAAAAATTGGCAAAACTCATTAATACAAATGAAGTGCCAG
>JAKAAE010000054.1 GCA_021797225.1 Thermoplasmata archaeon
GAGAATAGTATTTCTTTTAATTCCCTGTCAAGTTCAGGATCGTTTCTTCTGAGGTATTCAAGCAGAAGTGAGAAATGCTCCTTTTCATCATCCCTGTTATGCTTTATTACATCCTTCAATGCAACATCCTTTGTGGCATCTAATCTCTCATCGTAGAACATTATTGCCTGCATTTCCTCTATGAGTGACTGCCTCGCCCTTGACATGTCCCTTGTCTTTTCATCTAAATTGTTTTCTGTTTCATATATCGGCATAAATATTGGAATGTGAATTTATTTATAAATATTGTTAGGTTATGGTTTCTGTTAACAATGTTAACATCCACCTTTGGAAGTTATCATCTCTTTGATGCTTAAACTTCCTGGATATAACCCAATACCCTCTATCCCGTTCACAAATGCTTCAGGGATTGCTTTTTTCATTATATTGTATGATGCATGTAAATCTGCATGTATCAATGTGCCATTTGAAGATTTAAATATCCCTCTCTTTATTCTTTTTCCAAGATATGTTTCATGCTCTTCTATGGTTTCATTATCCAGGAATGAACATTTAGATGTGTAACTCTCTTCCTGCTTGACTACATTTATTCCGTATTGTTTGCCCTTATAGTAGATCTGATTTATAAGCATATTAAAGGGAATCTGCACAAAGTTCTGGTTGTTCTTCTTTCCTATATCCACTGACTGCTTCCATCCATTGTTATGGCCTATTACAATTGTATCTATTTCATTGGTTCTTGCATATAATATAACTGCATTTGACAGTTTATGCATAACATCCCTTATCTTCCTGTTTCTAACCACGTAGAGCTTATCTATTCTTTTAGTATTCTCTTTATTTCCCTGTTTATCATTTACAGATTTTAATCTTGCCAGTTCCTTATTGAAGTACTGATTAATGGATTTCAGGACACCACCCTTTACAGCAATACCTTTTTCAGATATGTTGTTTCCAATGGTTATGATGTTTCTTACACCAACATCTATTCCAAGTATTCTTTTAGGACTTAACTCTGACACATTGCCTATTTCTTTAGCATAAACAATTTCCACATTATAGCCGGCTCCTGATGGTATTACTCTAACTTCTCTTAAATCTATATTATCTAATCTTGTTTCCACCTCTAAATTCATTATTTTGGGGAATTTAAGAATTCCATGAGCAATAGAGCACTGCTGGTTTGTGAATACAAGCATGAATTCCCCATTCTTATGCTTATACTTGGGCGGTTTAGGAACTCCATTGAATAGTTCTGGATTCTTCTTATATGATCTCATAGCCCCAAAGAATGAAGTCCATGACTGCTTTACCTTTTTGATGCTCCACTGTGCTGTCTGTGCTGGCAGTTTCTGGAAATTATTGTTTTCCTCTATACCTGATGGTATTGAGAATTCCTTTGCAAGTTCTTTATATAGAGACATCTTTTCCTTTCTGAAAAACTGGTTTCTAAGGATATAATTGGCCTGGTTGAATAAGTTCTTGGATATATGGCACATACTTGATATTACACCATTACCATGGATAAAAATCTGTTCAGTCCTGATTATCTTCATAGCCCACCTTTATTGAATTATTCTTCCTTTTTGAATAGGTTTTCATTGAATAGCAATGAAGCATTGAAATTATATCCTCAAATATTTCCTCTGAATCCAATTTTGTGCTTCCAATATCGGATACAACAACTATTTCAGTACCGAACTTTTCAAAGAGATTTTTAAATAAATCAAAACCCACTCTGCTCAATCTGTCCCGGTATGTTATTATTACCTTTTCCACCTTATAATTTATGATTTCATCAAGCATATCAAAGAATCCCTTTCTCTTATCAAAGGATATTCCGGATGCTATGTCTGAATATATTGCATTTATTGTATAACCATTCATGAAGCACCACTGCTTCAACTGCTCGATCTGATTGTTCAAATCATTCTTCTGTTTTATTGTTGATACCCTTGCATATATTACTGTTTTTCTTCTAACATCCTTATTTAATAATTTATAAATATCCTCATCATTGTAATCATAGAAGCCATTGGGCATAACTGTAAACCTTATCTTCCCTGTTGAAGCATAAACATGAAGTGTCTTTCTTGAAATTCTTAATAGGTTTAATGCCTCATTTGCCTTCATAGTTAATAACATAATATATTAATTGTAGAAATAGTTATCTGAATTATACACTATAATCTTTATACCTGAAATACAGGCTATACAATGTTTTTCATTTATAACAGCTGTATTACTTATGCATTGCTGTATAAACACTTTGATAGATAATAAATATTTAAGACGGAATGGTTTTGGTTCTTATCATTCTTGCCATTGTGTCTCCATCAATGAGTATTACATTTTTTTCTATTTTAGATATGCCAACCAGGTCCTGCTCAAAACCTGATTCAGAAAATATGATAAAAAGTTCATTCTCGAAATGAAAATTATTTGATTTTCTTTTTAAATCCTCAAGAACCTTGATGTTTGCCATTCTATTTCTATATTTTACTTCACAAAAAAAATGTCTCCCGGCGGAATCTTCTCCCATGGCATCTATTTCATCAATAAGAGGTTGGGCCGTCGCTTTGGCGGTTTTCCCCCACCACCTGCCTATTCTTAATATATCGGCATGTATTATATCCCTTGAATATTTTATAAGAAATTCTGTACATATATCCTCAAATATTCTTGAGATATACTCCTTTAAATTTTTATTTATTATATTTTTCAAAATTCCAATGTCCTGCCGTTCTATGTATTCTTTATTTTCAAATATATAATTAAAGTAGAAATTGAAATAGTTGCTGTTAATTTTGTATAACCCATTATTTCTTTTTTTATTGTATATTGGGTATTCTTTTTTTATTATATCCAGTGATGTCAGTTTTTCTACATAAGGCGACAATTCATTAGTTTTATAGCCCATAGCACTGGATATTTCAGATATCCCAGTTTTACCAGAGGCAATAAGTTTCAAAATCGTAAAGTATCTCTCTGGATTTGACAGTTCTTCCCTGAGAATAAATTCCGCATCATTATAAAATATATTTCCCTTTGATAGGTACTGTTCGAGATAATCTTTAGAATTGTCTATAAGAGAAAGGTAATAAGGGATTCCTCCAAATAATGAATATATTGTAATAGTTTCATGAAAATCTAGATAGCTGAAATATTTATATGTGTCACAGAAATGGAACTCATCCAATTTCAAATTGCCGGTCTTCCTGCCATACAGGGGCGATGAGTAGCCGAGCAAATCGTTATATACAATATTAATAAGCGAACCGCTTAATATAAACATTATATTCCTAGTCTTTAAATATAAATCATAATATTTCTGAAAAATTGAAAGAAATGATTTATCGGCCATTATTATATATGTTATTTCATCTATAACTACTATTATTTTCTCTGATAAATCCTCTGTCCTATCGACAAGGTATTCAAATACGGAAGACCATGATGTGAGAGGATTCTGTGAGATAATTTTATCATTGAAAAGTGTTGATAGTTTTATTGAGAAAGCTTTTATTAATTCCCTGCTGTTTTCCTGAGTACTGAGAAAATAGGCAGTAGGTTTATTTTTGCAAAACTCATTAATAAGATAAGTCTTTCCAATTCTCCGCCTGCCGTATATAACTATAAAATTGCTGCCATTTTTGTTATATTGATTATCCAAATATCCAAGTTCATAATCCCGATCAACTAACATAAACATAAATAAACTCATGCAATAAATATTTATCTAATTGATATTAGACTAATTTAACTTAGACTAATTGAACTTATTCTAAAATGAATTGTCTCGAATTCAACCCGGATGATCCTGAAGAAAAAAGACTCTATATTTATTAACAAAAAATGTATACAGGCACATGACAAGCCGTATTGAACTGATTATGGGCCTTTCAAATGACCTTGATAAACTCAACAGGACATTTGAAGAAAATGAGAATTTATTTGGTTATATGGGATTGAAAATTACCAGGATAGAAAAGGGGTTTTGTCAGATGGAATTACCTTATCATGAGAAAATTACGAGGGCTGGTAAGGTCCTCCATGGAGGCATGATAATGAGTGCGGTTGATTATGCAGGTGGCATCACTACAATGACAGTTAATGATGGCATTGATCAGGTAACCCAGGAGGTAAAAATTAACTTCCTGGCGCCAATGTCAAAGGGACCATTCAGAATAGAGGGAAAAACTGTCAAGGCAGGAAGAACTGCAGTAATAGTTGAGATCAAATTTTATGATGCAGAGGGGAAACTTGGCGTTATGGCACTTGGAACGTGGTATATAATAAGGGACAGGGTAATTAAAAAATCATAAATATATTCTATATTTTTATCCATAAGTTAATTATACCAACATCCCATATTTGTACATGAATGGGGTGGAAATAGCATTTCAGCTTAATAATGGAAAAGAGGAGAATGTGGTTCTGGCGTTAGCTAATCTTACAGGCAATTATTTCCGCCAGGAAGAGAAAATGGATATTACATGGCGGGTTTTCCATGTAACGCTGGACAAGGAAAAGTACTACAGGGTTCTGTACAGGGGAGAAAAACTCGGAGACCTTCATCCAGAAAATAAAAAGAGGATTAAGAAGAAATTTGATGAGCTGGGAAAAACGGATTATGAAACATTGATAGCAAAATATGAATCGGAATCCAGAAATGAAAATTTCCAGAAAGTAGGAATAAAAGAGCTTACGGAGGAATATGACCTCTGGCAGGACAAACTCTGGAATTACATCTAATTCTTCTTTACAACTATTATATCCAGGCCATGCCATTTTAATTTATAGCCCATGGCAGGAAGTATCCTTTCCGGTACAAGCCCCTGGCTCTCTATATATGCAAACATCCTTTCTGTATCTGGATAAAGCTTTTCAAGCTCATTTTTAATTGAACTTATTGAACTGTCATCAAGTTCTGAACTGAGTTGTTTTTTTCCGGAATATTTTTCCTGCAATATGGATCTCAAGGACTGGAAATCTATGTCCCCATAGAATACGATCCCATTCTTAACCTTCTTATCTTTCTGATCCAGAATATATATATTTTCCCAGTCAGCCTTGCCCTTCAGTTTTTGCTTTACCTCATCATCTCTTTTGGAAAGGTATTTAGACGTGATATTTATGTAAACATTCCTGTCAGATACTTTGACCACATAGTCCGGGAAATAAACCTCGCCGTCAACTATGAGCGGGTCTGCCCGGTGGACAAAATCATATGGAACTTCTTCACTGTGAAAATTCTGCGGGAGATAATATGATACTGCATCACTCAAATTCAGTTTATACATCTTTACTGTTTTCTCAAACTTATCCTTTATCTTTATGTCGCCCTCAATGCTCCATTTTTCCAGTGTACTTATTTTGTACATGAGCTGTGCGAATCTGCTGGCATAACGATCCGGATTTTCAAAAATATTCAGTGGGCCTGTGACATCTATGGATTTCAGTTCTGTGCCGGAAATATTTGTATTGTATAGAAGGCCCAGCCGTTTGATGGATGTGATAATATAACTCCAGTTAGAGGCTGATTTAATGTTAAGTGAACTGCACTTTCCCATTATTGTTTCCAGCTGCTCCAAGTTGTATTTTCTGGATATTTCCATCGGATCTCCATCATACGCCCTGGTAAGGACTAGCTCGCTTTCCTTATCGGCGTAAAGCCCGTTCATAATGCCATCAAAATCCAGCCCGTACTTTTCCTCAACGGGAGCGAGAATCGACAGTTTCTCCTCAATAGATACAGGAGGTATTCTTGCAGCTCTGAACACATCCTCCCGGAGAGCCATTGAATCCACATTAACCGGCGGTTCAAAAATGGAATTCCGGAAGAAGAGCAGTGACAGTGCCCGCACGGTCTTTGTACTGGACGAATTTACCTCCAGTTCCTTTAGGTCCTTTACAATTATTTCCCTCTTATTTCCTGTATTCCTGATAAATATAGATCTGACCTTTTCAAGGTAATCACTGTTCTCGTCGGAGAGAAAAACAGGGAATATCAAACCATTTTTGGTTTTACGGGCTATCATTAAGTCCGACGGGAACACCCTTTCTCCTCCTCCTTGAAGTGCCATACTCCGCTGTGCCTGCTGAAACCAGTTCATAGAGATAGCTGGATTTGCCCTCTGATGGCCTGAGTATCCGTCCAAGCCTCTGCCGGAACTGCCTTGTACTGCCAGATCCACTCATGATGATAGCAATTGATGCATCAGGGACATCTACTCCCTCGTCCAGTATCCGGGATGTAGCAAGCACCGTAATCTCACCGGTTTTGAACATATCCAGATATTTTTTTCTCTCCTTTCCGGGAGTCATATATGTAAGGGCAGGAACCAGAAATTCCCTTGAAATCATATAGGCAGTTGACGTGTCCTCCGAAAATATAATTATTTTTTCTCCCGGATGTTTGCTCAGAAGGTACCTTAAATAATCAGTCTTTTTTTCAGCGTTGAATGCTATTTCCCTTGCCTTCCTCCATGCCATGAGTGCTTCCTTTCCCTCAGGGTTCCATGATGACATTATAAGATTTTCAAAATTCATATTTCCATTTAGTTTTATATCTCTCTTTCTTAAATATGAAAGAAAGATTTCATGATTCCTTTCATATTCTATTTCGTCCTCATCGCTGAGATCTATAGGTATTCTGACTATTTTATAATTTGATATGAAATCATTCAATTCCTCATAGCCCAGTTCAAAAACTTTACCGCCCATATATTTTTCCAGTACCTCGTGAAGTTTATCATCTCTTTCATATGTCGCTGTAAGACCCAGCCTGTATGGTGATGCATAGAATTTGGCAATCTGCAAATAGCTTTCAGATGCCATATGATGCACCTCATCTGCGATGATAAATTTGAAACGGTTGCCCAGCCCTTCGGCCATGAGGTATGCAGAATCATAAGTAGATACTGATATATCCTTTATATCTCTTTCACCTCCACCTATCTGGCCAATATCCATTTTTAACAAATCCTTGAGCTTTTGCCTCCACTGTATGATAAGCTCTATTGTAGGTGCAAGTATTATTGTAGGGACTTTCAGCATGGTTATAGCGTAAATTCCAAGTATTGTTTTGCCAGCCGCCGTGGGTAAAACAACGGTACCGGAATAGTTATTTCTTGCCCACATTTCAAGGGATTTTTTCTGGTATGGCCTGAGGTTTATTTCTGAATTTATTTCCAGTTTTTTATCCTGGAAAACATTATCTATAATTCCCGGCTTTTTGATTATTTCTGCATACCTGTAAGCAGGGGCGCGGTATTTTTTAATTCTTTCATCATATGAAAATATGCCGGCATAATTTTCATCCGATATTATACTGCCGGCTTTGTATGATATTTCCATGGATTGTATATATGAAATGATTTAATAAGTTTGCCCATTGGTTTCCCCGAAGATTTTGTTCCTCGGCGTTCCCTCCAGTATTGTAGTCCCGTAATTTGTGGTATCTTTGAATTCTCTCATTTCTATGAAATTCTTGAAAGCCGTTTTATCTTTCCATTCTGTATAAATCATATACTCTCTGGGGCAGTCAACTTCCTGATACAGTTTTCCGTCTAAAAACCCGGTTTCCGGTTTGCTTTTTAATAACTGTAAAACATTATTGAATGTTTTGACGAAATCTGCATTGTGACCTTCCTTGACCTTATAGTATAAACCTACATGTATCATAATTTTTATATTGTAGCCATTCTAATAAATATTTCCGTTGAAATTTCAGAAGGTATATCAAAATGAGTAGAATCCGGAATAGAATAGTTAAATATTTAAATTCATGATTTATAAATATCCATGAAGCAGGATAATGGTTACAAAATAAATTCTGCTATTCCTACAGTGTTCAAAGCAAACGAGGAGATAAACTGGGAAGAAACAGCAGGAATAGTAGAATTTTTACGGAATATCAATATTGATAGTATTTCTATACTTTTATTCGGCGGGGAATATTACAGGCTTTCACTAGAGGAGAAGAAAGAGCAAATTGAACTGGTCACAGGAATGGCAGCCAGCAATCAGAAAGTTTTTGTCGGTCTCAGCGACGTTTCCCTGGATTCAACCATTAAACTGGGAAGAGAAGCGGGGAGATACGGTGCTGCAGCAGGAATAATTTCCATGCCGTCTTCTATACCATTTTACAACATAAGAAGAAAATTGATAAAACACTTTCTATCCAGAGTTTTTGACAATTCAGAAATATCACTAATATTTCAGGATACAGGCATGGATGAAAATATTCTGCCGGAGATAGAATTCTGGCGGAAGTATATAGAGAATGGAAAACTGGTAGGATTCAAAATAGAGGGAAGAAGATCTCTTGTAAAGATGAAAACTCTCCATGCCATCTATGAGGATGTGGATATTTATGGAGGCTATCTGGGAATCAATATGGGAAACGAGATGAAGGCTGGATCAACCGGGGGCATAATTGGATCATCAATTCCTGATAAAATTAGAGAAACTATTCTCAATCTCAGGTCTGGTGAGATAAAAGAGGAAGTGCTCAAACTTCTCAAATTTGAGGTGAACCATTTATATGCCTTTACCTCCCTGGAAAAATACCTTTTGATGAAAAGAGGCATAATTTCAGAGTATAAATGCAGATGCCCGTGCCCTCCTGTGAGCAGGATACTTCTTAACAGGATGGATGCATTTTACAATAAAATATTTGAACAACGGGATTGAATTCCGGCTAAATCTGATATTTGATTAATTGAGATGGAAAACTTCCATGATAGAGTTTCCCGTCCTGCTTTCAGGAGATGTTTTTATAACATCGCTCATAAAATCCTGCCATTTCCTATTGATCTCACTGCTGTTTATAATGCTAAGTGTCCTGTCCAGATCATGGCATTCCCAGTATCCGAAAATATCAGTGCCGTCCATGAATATGGAGTAGTTGCTAACACCGGCTTCTTTCAGCAAGTTCAATAATTCCGGCCATACATTTTTATGCCTTTTAATATACTCATCCATCATTTCTTCTCTTATAACAAGATGAAAACCATATCTCATAAAATTATATTACCCTGGAATATAAATATCTATATTATAATTTTAAAAAGTATGGTAAAAATAAGTGTACTGAAAAATAAAATGCTGTATAAAAAACATAAAAGATTGAAATTACTTTTTCAGTAATCTCCACCTGGAGGCATGCCGCCCGGTGAACCACCCTTGGATGATCTTGTTGCTATAACATCGTCGATCCTCAGTATCATTACTGCTGCTTCGGTTGCGGCCTCGACAGCCTGCTTGCCTACCCTTATGGGTTCTATAACACCGGTTTTTTCCATGTCTTCCACATTTCCTGAAAAGACATTTATACCGAATGTTTTCTTTCCATTGGCGTGCTCGCTTCTTATTTTTATAAGAATATCTATTGGATCAAGTCCGGCATTTTCTGAAAGTGCTCTTGGAAT
>JAKAAE010000055.1 GCA_021797225.1 Thermoplasmata archaeon
TATTCTCAACCATATATCTTGTTCTATATGCAAGTATAAATTCATCAAATATAGATTTATAAAATCTGAATGGCTCATAAATAACAGGCTGAACATAGGCGAAGTTTAAATGCTGAAGATACTTTCTTGCTATTTCTATATGTGCCTGTATTCGTGAATAACCTGAAAAATAGGATTCATTATATATCCTGATGTGTAATTCCCATGGAGCCTTCAATATTCTAGAAATCCCATAATCTTCACCGTGATCGAAGCTGGGGGTTGCGTTTGCAAAACCCCTGTGGGTTTTCAAAAATTGAAGTATCATATCTGACTTACTTTCCGGAATTAATAAGGAAAAGGATTCTTCATCTTTTACTGTTTCTTTGTCTATATATATACTCTTATTATCCTTTAACTCTATATGTTTCGGAAATAATATGTAAGACATTAGTAGGTTATGGCATCATATAATTAAATTTTTTCTAAATTTATAAGTTGTCAGACTACCTGTGTGAGCTAATATTAATATTTTAGAAAATGTATTAATAATTCAATAATTAATTTTTAATGTTTTGAAATCAAGTGACATCCTCTCCAAGCTAACGCACGGGGCTTCCCACTTTCAGGTTAAAAACATATATTTAAGAATATTTTATTATTTACTGATAATGGATCTTGAAGCCTACAAACAGGAAGGAATTACTGCCAGGAAAAATATAGATGATAATCAGATACGGAGAATAGCAGATGGAATTGTAAATTCTTTTAATAGAAATGGAAAACTGATAGTATTCGGCAATGGAGGTTCTGCCGCAGATTCGCAGCATTTCGTTGCTGAACTCACTGGCCATTTTACCAAGGAACGGAAACCACTGCCAGCACTGGCACTGACAACAAATACATCGGCATTAACAGCAATAGGGAATGATTATTCATACAGGGAAATATTTTCAAGGCAGGTAAGGGCACTGTGCAACAGCAATGACTACGTCGTTGGGATAAGCACATCAGGAAATTCAGAGAATGTTATCCTTGCTCTTGAGGATGCAAATAAAATAGGTGCCTACACACTGGGTTTCACCGGTAAAACAGGAGGAAAACTTAATGGAATATGCAGAGAGGTTTTCCATGCAGATACAGATACCACATCCGTAATACAGGAAGTGCACATAACTGCAATACATATGATATGTGCATTGATCGATGAAAAGTACTGACTAAGGATAATTTTTTATAAATATTTCCATTATCCTGCTATGATCATAACAAAGACCCCATTGCGCATAGGTCTGGTTGGGGGCAGCACAGATATACCGGAATATTACAGGAAATACGGTGGCCTGCTTGTTTCCGCTGCCATAAACAAGTACATATATATAATTGTAAATAAGAAATTCGACCATAAAATCAGGGTATCATATTCAAAGACAGAGATAGTTGATACAGTGGATGAAATTAAGCATCCCAGTGTTAGGGAGGCCATGAAATTGCTGGATATTGATGGCGGAATTGAGATACTAAGCGTTTCAGATATACCCTCAACGGGAACCGGACTTGGTTCAAGCTCCACATTCCTTGTTGGATTGCTCAATGCCTTACATGCATATAAATCTGAATTTGCAAGCAGGGAAAAACTCGCTGAAGAAGCAATTGAAATAGAAAGAAATATACTGAGAGAACCTGGGGGAATGCAGGACCAGTACATGGCTTCCTTCGGTGGCATCAACATGCTGAAATTCAATGAGAACGATTCCGTGTATGTAAATCCGGTTACCCTTGATCATGACAAGCTGGAAAAGTTAAAGGAGAATATGGTCTTGCTCTATACAGGAATAGACCATAACTCAGGTGAGCTCCACCAGAATATAAGAAAGGAAATATCATCGCATCTGGATGAATATGAAAAGATGAAGGGTTATTCGCAGGATTTTTACCATTATTTATTTGATATGGATATTGAAAAACTTGGAAAAACACTGAACCAGAACTGGTTCTGCAAGAAATCACTGTATGAGAAAATATCCACACCAACCATCGATGATTATTATTCCAGGGCACTGGAACTGGGAGCCTACGGTGGTAATCTTATAGGTGCCGGGGGTGGAGGATTCCTGGTATTCATTACAGATAGCTGGAAAAAAAGGAAACTCAATGACCTTGGTCTCCGCAGTATAGATTTTGATTTTGATTTCGAGGGTTCCAGGATAATTTATTTCTCTGAATGAACTTTGACTACCTTCCCACGCTAATGCATGTAACTTACCACCTTGGATGTTAATTTGTATTTAATAAATGCGAATTTAAAGTACAATTCAGCTTTAGTGGTTAGAATAAAATAGGAGAAAAGTATAGAACAATTATGTATTCAGAATATATTATGGAAGAGGTCTTTGATTTCTTTCAGTATCCGGAGAGTTATGACAGAACTATGATCAACGCTTCACTTCAAAGGATTACCTGCACAGATAATAATATAATTTATAATAATAAAAAGGTTGAACCAGAATTAAAATGTACAAAAGACAATTGTCTGGGATTTTTTCTTGCGAATATTCCAGAAATGATAGTTGATTCTATGGAATACGAAGGCAGACTTCCACCTAAACTGGAAAAGCTACGTAAAGATACTATAGATCTTATAAATCTTGGAAGATTCAATGAATTGGCAACACTTGACCTATACCTTTTGCTAGAAATGGGAATGCGCTGTGCATATTCCAGATGGCTTGGAAATAGAATTAAGATATCAAAATATGGAAATGATGACATAATTCTGGAGAATTATGATTATAGAAGGCTCAAACTATATATAAGACTGAAAGGCCTGGGAAGAACTGATATATATGTCAATGGCGAACCGTTTCCAGGTTCAGAAAATTCATTATTACGCTGGGCAACTAAATTCGTGGATCGACCAACAGGTCTCATGTTCCGGCTATCACTGAACATACGAAATCTGCTTGCACATGGAGAAAATGAATGGGATCTTTATCCTGTTTCTAAAAGTGTTGAAATAGCAGCATCAGCTGCAGCCAAACTATTATCGGAAATAGAGCCCGGGAAAATTCCAAGAAACGAGGTTACACATAGTTCTGATAAAATACGTGCTCAGAAAAAATACCATGGCTCCACAAGCAGAAGGAATTACTGATAATCTACTGTCTTGGTTTAATTCTAAAATTCAGTTTTTGGTAATCTTTGTAAACAGTGATACAGCACACATCTGTATAATTTATTGAAAATACCACCGAATCTATACTATATATTTTAAGGGTTCCATTATTGACTGTTAACATATTTATGCCAGAATATACTGAATCGTTAATATATATGTCATAAAATCCCTTTAAAATGTATATACTGTTAACTGTATTTATAAATTTAGAGTAAATAAAATGATCAAGGGCGTGTTCAATATCATACATAAAAAAAGAAATAAAGACTCAGATATAAACGTTTGTTTAATGAATCATTTTTTATTTTCAAGCTGGTATTTCAATCCGTTGAGAAAATTTTCAAATATATCTGTTGCTGTAACTATGCCAATACCGCCTGGAACGGGAGTGATATTCTCTATATATTTTTCCAGTACAGAAAAATTAGCATCACCAGTAATTTTTTTCCCGGAGTAGTTAATTCCAACATCTATTACAGTAGAATCAGGTTTAACATAATCATTATCAAGAAATCCGGAAACCCCCACGGCAACAACTACTATATCGCTTTCTCTTGAAATTTTTCTGATATCCGGAGTTTTGCTATGACATAGTGTTACTGTATAATCCCTGTTGAGAAGCAGCATTGAAAGTGGACGCCCGACTACCGGAGACCTGTTAATTATACAAACAGTGTTACCCGGGACTTTATAATATTCAATTATATCTATTACTGCCCTGGCTGTTGCCGGAGCAATCATTTCATTTTTCATGGCTAGATTTCCCTGATTATACGGGGTCATCCCATCTGAATCCTTGTAAAAGCTTATATTATTAACTGTATTATAAAAATTCAGCCCGGGGGGTAAGGGTGATTCTATCATTATTCCGTATATATCATCTCTTCCGTTGCATGATTTGACATAGTCTATAAGACTTTTCTGATCTATTGAAGCGAAATTTTTTAATTCAACCTCTACTCCAAGCTTATCTCCACGTTTAATTTTTGAATTGGCGTAGATAGTACTGGCAGGATCATTTCCGATCTGAATCAACTGAAGTTTCGGTGTGATCTTATATTTATCTTTTATGGCTTCAATTTCTGACCTGATCTTTAACATTTTTTCATTTGCAACTATTTTTCCGTCCAACAACATGTTCGGCACCTTCCCTTATCTTAAAATGCATTTTCTTAGATTTTACATACTATATATTCATGCATCTATATACTTTATCCTGAATCCGTTGTCATAAATCAATCTATCGGAAAATAAGCCACTTAATTTATATGGCTCCATTTCTGAAACTTATTGTTGTAAAATATTTAGCCTGAAAGCAGGAAGCCACATGCGTTAGGATGGGAGAATGTCACATATACTCATATATATATCAATAATATTTCATTCAAAATTCATGTAGAATTAGTAATCCTATTTTTTCCTGTTCAATATAAGATTAACAGTGAAATTCCACAAAATAACTATAACAGCATTACCCTAATATATATAATAAGTATGAGCAGTTGATATATATGGACGCCAATAAAAAATTACAAGAAGTTAACAGGATAATAGTGGAATCTAATAAAGATAATAAAGCATTTGCAAGCTCATTTATGAATTTCATGGGCACAACCATGAATTCAGGAGCCCTTGATACAAAAACAAAAGAATTATTAGCCCTGGCTCTGGGAATTGCCGCCAGGTGTGAATGGTGCATTTCATATCATGTTAATGAAGCATTTAAAGCGGGTGCAACTAAAAAAGAGCTTATGGAAGTGGGCTATGTAACAGTATTAATGTATGGCTCACAGGCACTTATGGAAATGAATAACTTAATTGATGCAATAAACCAGTTTGAAAAACAATGAATATTGATAATATATTGAGTAAAATCTATAATTCAGAGATTTACTATGAAGCTGTAGATCAGGAAATAAATGATATAGTTGACATGATCCGTAAGGGTTACTCTTCAGAACAGATTAATAGGAAAAGAAACCCCGATTTTAAATATTTATTTGAATTTGCAAAATCTAGAATAAGGGTCTCCAGAAAATTTACATACGCAGACCACCTATTTCTTGATTATTATTCCTCTATGTATTCAACACCGGAAATAATAGGAAAATACAGGGCTCAGAGATTGAAGGGACATCATATTATCGATGCGGGAAGCGGTGCAGGTATGCAGGATATTGTATTTGCCAAGTATTCTGATGTAATAGGTATTGAAATGAACAAATCAAGATATCTCATGGCTCTTTTGAACCGAATTCCATACCAATCCACTGCTAATTTTATAAACGAGGACTTTTTCAATTATTCTGGTGATTTCAGAGACTCGGTAATATTCAGTGATCCTTTGCGCCCATCAAATTCAAAGGAAAAATATTTTTCACAGCTATCTCCGAATCCCCTTGATTCTATTTCTATTTCAGATAACATTTTCGGATATGCAATAGACCTTCCACCTCATATTAAATGGGAAAATATACTCTTAAAGGGAGAAAAAGAGTATATATCCATAAACGGAAACCTGAATCGATTAACGGTCTATTCACCCTCGCTCTCAACAGAAGAATCAACTGCTGTTATTCTCCCTGAAAATATAATATATTCGGGCAAGCCGGATGAATTCAAAAAATCATTATCTCCGGAATACAAGAACTTTGAATATCTTTTTATGCCTGATATTTCCGTAGTATATGCCAAACTTTTGAATGATATTATAGACCCTGCCTGGAAAATGATATACTTAGATCAGAAACGGTACGTATTTGCTGGGAATTCTGAATTAAAGACATTTCCGGGTACACAGTATTCTGTTATAGATTTTTCTGATGATTTGAATATTGAACATAAACTTGCAAAGTGTGATGGAGGGAAAGTATTTTTTAGATTCAATATGAATCCTGATGAAATGTATATACACAAAAACGCACTGGAAAAAAATCTGACAGGAAGCAAGAATATATATGTGTTCAAATCTGAGAAGGGTTATATACTCGCTGAGAAATTAGAATAAGGTATGGATCATCTTATTTTTAAAATCGATGAACCTGCTATAAAAATAATTTTCAAATATCTTTTTATAGAATTTAGCAATTTCTTGTGACAAATATGTTAGAATTTTATTCTAAGGCCAAATTACCTACCAGATTCGGTTCATTCGAAATATACGTTTTTAAAAATGATGAAAATAAAGACCACGCTGTTCTTGTACATGGCAACGTGGAAGGAAAAGAAAATGTGCCTGTAAGGATTCACTCTGAGTGCCTGACTGGAGACGTTTTTGGTTCGATGAGATGCGATTGCAGGGATCAATTATTGACATCAATGAGATATATAGGCAAACAGGATTATGGCATGCTCATTTATTTAAGGCAGGAAGGCAGGGGAATAGGACTTCTGAATAAAATCAGGGCCTATCATCTTGAAGATGCGGGACTGGATACGGTAGAGGCAAATGTGGAGCAGGGGCTTCCTGCAGACAACAGAAAATACAATTTTGCTACAGACGTTATAAAATATTTTAAAATAAAGTCTGTTCAGATAATGACTAATAATCCTGAAAAAATTAAATTCCTGGAAGACAACGGAATAAAAATAGTGAAAAGAATTCCTGTCATCATTGAACCCACAGAATTTGATAAATTTTATCTGGAGACAAAGAAAGATAAAATGGGACATCTACTCTGATAATTAGAATAATTCAGGGAATTTATTTGTATACAGTGGATTTGTATTGATTTTAAACTACAGAGAAAATAATTGTGTAGAAGCCCGTGGTATTGAAAAACATAATATATGGCTAATAATTATAGGTATATGGGAGATAGCCTGGCTGATATTGAAATATCTAAGGACGGTGAAATTTACTATGTACGCATGACTTTACCCACAGGTGAAGTGGTCAGCATGGAAAATGAAAACTTTGAAGAAATACTTGAAGAAATAGCAAACGACCTGCAGGATAGATATCCTGCATAAAATGCGGGGATGGCCCAGTGGTACGGCGGCAGCCTGCTAAGCTGTTTCTCGAAATGAGAGCATGGGTTCAAATCCCATTCCCCGCGCTTAAATCTTTTAAGTAATAGGATCAAAACAAATTTTAAGACTTTATATGGTTAGAACCCACCAAGCAGAAAGCATGCCATACCCCAGATCATTGCCACCTTTGATACTTTCTCGCCCTTTGATATATTTGTATAAATATAAATAATAGTAAGTGCAAACAGAAAATCGTCTATGAAAACGGCATAAAGATAGTACACTGATAATACGTGAAAATAATAGGGGAGGAAGGAAATAAGAATGGTGATAATCACAAATATGGATGAGATTATTTTGGCGTTCTGAATCCCTATTCTTTTTGGAAGTGTATTCCTATCTACATCACCTCTAACATCCTCGATATCCTTCATGATTTCCCTTGACATATTGGAGAAGAAAGCCAGTAAAAATAAAAGTACCATCTTTGACAGTGTATTGGTAATAAAACCCCCATAGAGAAATATCATCCCAATCAGAAGGCTTATTGTTATGTTTCCTGGTAGTCCCATTTTTTTGGTTTTAAATTCGTAACTAACTAGGAGTAATTCAGCTAATATCACCACAGAGCTTATAAGCAAAGATACAAATAGGGATACTAGAAAACCCCCAATAAAAAAAGAAAAAGCCATATAATAAGCCAACTTTTTTGATATTGTACCAGAGGGCAATGGTCTCTCTGGATGGTTGTATTTATCCGTTTCAAGATCACTTATATCGTTAATAATATTCCCACCAGCTGTAACAAGAAATACACTTATAGCACCGAGGGAAACTGGGATTAAAAATTTTAAAATGTGTACATTCACAGCTATAAAACCTACTATGTATATTGAAAAGAAACCCATAAAGCCATTTACTGGCCTTGTGATCTTTAACCATTTATTCATTTACAACCCTATATTTGCATTAATAAAATATTTTTCTTAATATGAAAATAATAAAAATCTAAATTTTCATTTATGCTAAAAATAAATACAATAAAAATATGCAAACATTTATAAATAAAATTTTGTTTACACTACTATGGATATTTCAGGTTACGTATTATTAGCAATAGCTTTAATTGATGGATTGCTGTTTGGATTGGCGATTAAGAAAGGTATAGTATCTGCCATATTATTGATAATAGCGTTTGTATTAGCCGGTTATGCAGGGCTCGCATTCATACCCAAGATTTCATTGAGTAAAATTTACTCGTACGCTACAAAATTTATTTTTGATAATATCAGTAAGGCCCCAGGGTTGGTTAGTCTTGGTCATGTAGGTGCCATCACAATAGTCACAGTCTTATTCCTTGTGGGATTAGGTCTAGGTATATGGAAAGGATAAATTATTAACCTGATATTATTTATATATTTTTTATTTATTTAATAGATTTTTTTCTTTTATTGATATTTTTCCAGTATTTCCGGGAATGAATCTATATAAAAATAATTTGTATTAAAATGTCCGGCAGGATATTCCTTAAATGTGTGTATTATACCACCTTTTTCAAGCATGTTATGAATTATCCCCATTCCTATATTTATTCTGAACTCATCACGATTTCCAGTCTGCAGGATTATTTTTTTCCCCTTTAACTGATCAATTTCATTTACAAGTCGATTAACAGGGTCGAATTTCATCCATCTATTCCATACATCAAGAATTAGCTCCCCAGTTTCCATGGAAAATGGAAGGTCTATTTCTGTACCCTGAGGGGAATAAGACGCTGCCATGGCTATAACGTTATATGCCGTCAATTGATTCTGTGTATGTGTAAAGCTTTTTCTGTATTCTTCAATAAAGTTCTTCAAACCCGATTCCCTGATTTCCATAAAGGTTGTGGCAAAATCAGGCATATAACAGTAAGGAAAATAAGAATCGCCGGAAACGTCTATAAATCCACTGTAAATTTCTGGATGATCCATTACGAGGGAAATTGAACCGAACCCGCCAGAAGATTTTCCAAAAAGATATATATCTCTCTCGCCGTATTTCATTTTTATATATTTCATCAGATCTTTAGTAATATAGGTCTTATAATTTCCTATAGCAGTAGAATCTACAAATTGATTGCCACCAAACTGTGTCATAGTATCCGGTAAAACAATTATAAAACTAAAATTATCCTGAAGCCTTATAATTAAGTCTATGAAATCGAAGCTGGTGTAATTTTTGTTCAAAA
>JAKAAE010000056.1 GCA_021797225.1 Thermoplasmata archaeon
TTTCTTCAACACCATTTTTTCCAATTTTTATTGGAACTCCGATGAATTTGCCGCTTATTTTGTACTTTTCAGCATGCTTGCCTGTGAGGTACGCAGCACAGGGGATTACCCTTTTTTCATCATTTACGATAGATTCAACCATCACGGATATGGATATTGATGGGGCATAGAATGCCGTTCCCGTTTTATAGTAGTTGAGAATTTCTCCTCCGCCGAATCTTGTCCTCTTGATGATTTCATCTATCTTCTCCTTGCTAAGCAGGTTTGAAATCGGTATTCCTGACACATTGGAATAATGTATGAACGGAACCATATCATCGCCATGACCGCCCACAACAAACGCATTGACATCCCTTACAGACACATTCAGGGCCTCTGCCAGGAATGTTCTGAATCTGGAGCTATCCAGTGAACCGCCAAGTCCGATTACCCTCTCAGGGCTTATTCCGGATGCTTTCTGTAGTGCATATGCCATTATATCTGCCGGGTTTGTAACAGCCACTATAATTGAATCAGGAGAATACTTCTTTATCTGTTCGCCAACATCCTTCATTATTCCTATATTCTTGACAAGCAGGTCATCTCTGCTCATACCAGGTCTTCTTGCCAGGCCTGCA
Source organism: Thermoplasmata archaeon (assembly GCA_021797225.1). The sequence continues at coordinate 618 of JAKAAE010000056.1, forward strand.
GTGACAACTATAACATCTGATCCTTTCAGGTTTTTATACTCAGTGGGATCCTGGGTACAGAATCCCTGCAATTTGCAATCAAAACCGAAATGTGGGGCTCCTTCCTGTATATCCAGGGCCTTTCCCTGTGCCACGCCATCAACGATATCAAATATTTTGATATCTGCAATATCTTTTATAGCCAGAACCTGTGCCACACTTGCGCCTACTGCTCCCGCGCCAATAATAGAAATCGTTTTGTCCATGGTATGGTATAGTCATTAAAATTAAATATTTTTGTATTAACCTGAAAGTATTCACGGTTTTCAATTCAGTCTGATAAAGCGTATATATGTAATCATGATAATGTTTTATTATGTTGGACCTTAAAAAGATGAAATTCGGCGATGAGCTTTTAAAACGTGGATTTGCGAAAATGACGAAAGGCGGCGTTGTGATGGATGTAACCAACGCTGAACAGGCAAAAATAGCCGAGAAAGCCGGAGCTGTTTCTGTGATGGCCCTGGAAAGGGTTCCCTCTGATATAAGGGCCCAGGGTGGAGTTGCCAGGATGTCAGATCCCTTGAAGGTAAAGGAAATCCTTGAAGCAGTTTCAATACCTGTAATGGCGAAAGTAAGAATCGGCCATTTGAGCGAGGCTTCAATACTGGAATCTCTGGGAGTTGATATGCTGGATGAGAGTGAGGTGCTTACCCCTGCTGACCCATTTTACCATATAAACAAAAAAATGTACAAAGTTCCCGTGGTATGCGGTGCAAGAACATTCCCTGAAGCGGTTAGGAGGATATTCGAGGGTGCAGCAATGATAAGGACCAAGGGAGAAGCAGGTACAGGCAATATCATAGAAGCAATGAGGCACATAAGGGCAGTAACGGACGGGATATACATACTGAATTCCCTTACCAGTGATGAATTATTCAATGTCGCTGAAAATATTTCAAAGAGTTATGTTACCCTCAGGAATCTAACATCAGAGGACCTCTATGGAGAAGAGGGGAAAATGCCATACAATAATGTGTATTATGGCATGGATTTCAGGGAAATATCCAACGAAATATTCAAAGTTATAAAGGAAATAAAACATCAGAAGAGACTGCCACTGGTAAACTTTGCTGCAGGTGGTATAGCAACTCCTGCTGATGCCGCCCTCATGATGAAGATGGGCATGGATGGTGTCTTTGTAGGCAGTGGAATTTTCAAATCAGAGAATCCACAAAAGATGGCAGAAGCCATAGTTGATGCTACAGAGAATTATGAGGATTACAAACTGCTGGCTGATATTTCATCCGGACTGGAAGGAATGCACGGGCTGGATATCTCGGAAATAGAAAAACTGCAGAACAGATAAAATTGATGCAACTATGAAAATAGGAATACTCAATATCCAGGGAGATGTTTCCGAGCATTTCCATATGATACAGAGGTTAAAGGGAAAATACCATGTAGAGCCGGTGAACGTAAAAACTCTTGCAGACCTCAAAGATCTTTCCGGATTGATCATACCCGGCGGGGAAAGTACTGTAATATATAAAATTTTAAAAAAATCCGGATTGTATGAAACAATTAAGGAAAAGGCAGGTTCTGGAATGTATATAATGGGAACCTGTGCCGGGGCAATACTGGTTTCCCGTGATACAGGGGATAAAACTGTAGAGGGCATGGATCTCATTGGTATAACAATCAAAAGAAATGCATATGGAAGACAGATAGATTCGTCTATACAAACTATTGATATAAAAAATACAGGCAAATTTGAAGCGGTTTTTATAAGGGCTCCACGAATAGAATCCGCGGACGGTTCTACAGTTCTCGCCAGTATGGATGGATATCCGGTCATGGTCAGAGAGAAGAATATACTGGCAATGACATTCCATCCCGAGCTGACCGGAGATGAAAGAGTCCATGAATATTTTATATCCATGATTGAATCATAAATACTGCTTCAATAAGATAATTATATCATTCTGTTATACAGTATCATGGAAAAACGGACCGTTAAAAATTTGATCAAGACCAATATAGCTATAGGTATTGTTACAGTCATCTTCGTTTTCTTTATACTATCCAATTTCAAGTTTTACCTTGCAAATGCGCTCTTTATGGACATTATTGCCATATTGCTCGGAATGTCATTCGCCGCGACCATGTTTTTATGGGTTATTGGGATAACAAAGGCTTAATACACCTGTGGAATTGCAAATTATGCAGGATAATATAGAGAATAATCTGATAGTGGCCAAATTCGAGGCAGGTGAGGATGTAATAGAAAATCTCAATAAATTGGTTGATAAATATAATATCAAATCAGGCTTCATTGATATGGGCATCGGCATGATAAAAAGTCTCAGAATAGGTTACTGGAACATAGATAAATATGATGAGCTGGACATTGAGGATCGGAGTGAGCTTGTTGCTTTCCATGGTTCAATTGCTGATGACAAAAATCGTTTTCATATACATATCGGTGTCGCAAGAAAGGATCATCAATTATACGGTGGCCACTTCTTCAGCGGTATTGCCGATCCTCTCATGGAAGTAAAGATTACAAAATTTGAGGAAGTAAAATTCACGAGAAAATATAATGCAAAGTCCACTCTGAATGAGCTGGAAATCAAATAGTTTGAATGATTAACTATGAATATCAATGAAATATTTCTAAGCATCCAGGGGGAGGGGTATTACACCGGTGAGAAAATGGTATTCGTGAGAACAGAATACTGTAATCTACGATGCTCATGGTGCGATACAAAATATTCCTTCAATGAAGGCAGGAATATGTCCCTGGATGAGATAGGCGAAGTTGTTGATAATCTGGCGCAGAACAATGTGAAATGGGTATGCCTTACCGGCGGTGAGCCCCTGCTGCAGAAAGATGTAAATAACCTCGTGAGGCGACTGTCTGATCGATACCGGATTCTTCTTGAAACCTCGGGAAGCCTGGATATAAAAAGGTTCATTCCAGATTATGGCATGGTTAGAAAGGATATAGATTTCAAGCTCCCCTCCTCAGGCATGTATAGAAAATTCAATGATAAAAATCTAGGATACATAGAAGATGGAGATTACATAAAATTTGTGGTAAACGATAGAAATGATTTTTCAGTGGCAATGAATGAAATCAGGGCTATGGATAGCCACACGGGAATAGTTATACAGCCGGTTTACGGCACGGAAGTAAAATGGCTTGCAGATGAATTTATAGAAAAAGCCCCGGATAATGCAAGACTGATGTTGCAGGAACATAAATACATATACGGGGATATTAGAGGTGTTTAAATGGAGCAGAAGAATGAAAAAATTCTGAGTGATAGTATAAAGCAACTTGTATATAATTTACATGAAGAGTATGGCTGGTTCAATGATGAGGAACTCACAAATACGCCAGGGAGAATAGAAAAGTTTTACAGGGAATGGTATGGCAGAAGAAATTTTACATTCACAAAATTCAAGGTTTCAGGGCAGGAGAGCATGGTAATAATGAAAAATGTTTCATTTTATTCCATGTGTTCACATCATTTGCTCCCATTTTTCGGAACAATAAACATTGCATATCTGCCCAAACCCTCCGGATACATTGCCGGGGTCAGCAAACTTGTCAGGGCCGTGAACAAGATAGCAAGCAAGCCACAGTTGCAGGAAAACATGACCTCTGAAATTGTTGAGCTCCTATATGAGAACCTCAATCCTCTTTTTGTCATGGTAACTGCCAAGGGACAGCATATGTGCATGATGATGAGGGGTGTAAAACAGGAAGGTGCCACCATGGTTACCTCTTCAGTTAAATACAACGATATTGTAAAAAAGGAGCTGGAATCGCTCAAGTCGGAAGCCCTGAAGATGATGGGTGATTAGATGTATAGAATAGAGATAACAGGAAGCCTGAAGGGATTGGCATGGAGCTCAGGGCATTACGTGCCGGATAATGATAAATGCAGGCATTTCCACGGACACGACTATTCCCTGGATATTATAATTGACGCGGGGGATGTGGAATCAACAGGGATGGTAATTGATTTTACATTGTTAAAAAAGATTATCAAACCCATAATAAATGAAATGGACCATAAATTCATGATCCCTGAATCTGATGCAGTGGAAAGCAGCAGGGAGGGTATGATAGATATAGTTGTGAGAAACGTATACAAGGGAACCATGCCGGAGGATGATGTTTTCATATTGCCATACCCTGCTGATACTGCAGAGTACATAGCAAAATACTGTTATAAAGAAATTTACAGGAAACTCTATGCAGTGATAAGGAAGTTCAAAATGGAAATTGTAATACATGAGGGACCTGGCAATATGGCATCATATACAGAATGAAATTATTTTAAATTATTATTATTTTTTTCTTTTATTATCTCCGCCACTATGCTTATGGCTATTTCATTGATTGTAATTGCATTTATTGGCAGTCCTGCAGGGCATTTTATGCCATTTGTATCTATATCTGGATTATCCAAAAGTATCTTTTCAATATCTTTATTGAATCTGTTCTTGCTGGATACTATTGAAAGATATCTGGGTTTTTCTGTGAGAAAATGTGAGATATAGGGTATTTCGTTTTCAGTTTTGGTTATTAAAAGTACAAAATCATCTGAAAAATCTTCTTCCAGCAACCTCCTGGATTCTGATTTGTCATTAATATTAAACACAGATAGTGACAGCCCTGTATAGGGTACCAGCGTTTCAAGAGACTCTAATAATTTATCATTCATTGATTCGACAAGTATTACAAAATTCCTTCGGTGTACATATGGCTCGATGAACAACTCTATCATACCACCGCATGTTGTATTCATAGAATAATCAGATGTTGTGTTATCCTTATCCAGCGCAATCTGGAGGTATTTTGTTTCATTCTGGTCAATGGACTTTCCACACTCTTTCATCACAATGTTATCAAGGGAAGGGCTTCCAAGTGTTCCGTATATAATTTCGTCATGAACTACCAGCATTTTGAATCCGGGTTTGGCAATGGATGATCCCGATGTTTTTATAACAGTCGCTACTGCGTAATCACGTTTGCTGTTCCGGAGTTCGATCTGCACGGGGATGATATCATCATACATGATGTTTTAATGCCTGATAGTTTAAAACTTTTTTCAAATGTACGGTTCTATCAGGCTGATGACCTATCAAACCATAGATTTTACTCCACGCCCGGGCAACTGCCTTTCCGTTATATTAGATTTTGACGTTATGGCAAACACTACGCAATAGATTTACGCTATGCAGTATTCAGGAAGTATGGGAATTATAAAAGCAAACAATGATAAGATAAGCGATAAGGTAGTCATCCTGGGAAATCTGGACAGGCAAAAAACCGTTAATTCATACCTGGAAAATGTAGAAAAGGTATCAGAATATGCCGGTTATCAGACCTACACAGGGGAATTTAAAGGATCAAAAATAACTACACTTTTCCATGGAATCGGGGTACCGTCGATGGCATTGATTGTAGATGAATTAATATCTATGGGCGCAAGGAAAATTGTCAGATTTGGATCTGCCGTCGCCGTTTCCGAGAGGGTTTTACCGGGTACTGTGATACTTCCCATAGGTTATTCACACTTTCCCGGGGGTGTTTACCAGCAGTATCTGGGAGAAGATTATTCCATAGCACTGACTCCGGATTACAAATTGTTGAAAAACGCGGAAGAGATAATGGTGAAATCAGGGTTAAAAACGATGGTCGGCAATGTTTTTACCAGCGATGCCCTGAAAACACATAATAAAGCTTTTGCTGAGAGACTAGCAAAAGCCGGGCATCTAGCAGTGGAGCTGGAAGGAGCAGGACTATACTTTATAGCCAGATTGAAGGGAGCGGAAGCACTTTCTGTTCATCTTGCATATAGCAATTTAATCACCGGATCAGCACTCAAACCAGATGAGATACTGAACAATGAAAAAATCGTATCAGAAAATATACTTAAACTTCTGACAGAATAAATTTACTTTTTTATATATTTTTGACTGCCGGGTAAATATATGCCAATCAGAAAATAGGTATTCATTGTTGTGCATAATATCAAAAATTAAATAACAAAATCCATTATGTTATAATGGAAAATCAAACCGTTGAAGATTTTTTGAAATTCAAAAATATAGAAAATATCATAATAAACAGCGATGGAACAGCTATAGCTGTTCTGATTTCAGAAAATTATAAACTATATAAAAAAAAGGCGGCGAATAAATCTATCTATATCTATGATTCTGAATTACAATTGCAGAATAAGATAGATGGCCCGGGAATAAAAAGTATGGATTTTTCACCCAGTGGAAGATTGCTATACACCGCAGGTGGGAGGATTAACATATTGAATACCGATGGAACCGGCTTGCAGATATATTTCAATGGGGATATTGATCAGGCTTTCTGGATGGGTGGAAAAATTATTTTTTCCGGAAAAGCAAAGACTGAAAAGAAGGAAGCTGATGCATATTTCTTTGAGGAGCATGAACCTCTGAATGAGCTTTACATTATTGATTTTAATGGAGGAATACACAAAATAACTGAAAACATCCATATATGGGAATTCAGTACGGATGGAACCTCAATTTATGCCGTCACATCAGAAAAACCCATGGAGAGTTGCTGGTACCGTGCCAAATTATCCCGGATCCATTTGAATGGAAATGTAGAAACCATTTATGACCCGGGATTCAGGCAGATAGGAAAAATTTCAATTTCCAGTACAGGAGTTGCTGTTCTGGAATCAATTATGAGTGACCGTGGAGTAATATCCGGTGATGTAATACTTATAGAAAATGGAAAAGCAAAAAACATTACTGAAAATTCTGATTTCACTATCTCCCACGTCATATTCAGGGACAATAAAATATATATTCTTGAAAACAGGATGGGAACCTTTAAAATAAGATCTCCGGGGGATGACAATGCTGTGTGGGAAGGTTCCGGTATAGTTTACCCGGTATTTTCACCATCGTTTGCCATGAATGGGAAACTTACTGCATTTTCATATTCTAATGAGAATGAAATTGCCGAGGTTATGCTCATAACGAAAGACCGGGTGATCAGGTCATCGATAAATACTGGATTGCAGAACTTGAAGGCATACCCATCAAGAAGGATTGTATGGAATTCCAGCGATGGAAAATCTATTTATGGATTCCTCAGATCAGAAAACCCGGAAGATCCACTGGTTGTTTATATCCATGGAGGGCCAACATCCTTTTCGTATACTGCATTCATGGATAGAACAACTCTTTACTCGGGCGCCGGATTCTCAGTGTTCCTTCCCAATTACCGTGGAAGTATCGGTATGGGAAGGAAATATGCAGAATCAAACAGGGGTGATCTGGGAGGTATGGATTTTCAGGATATTATTTCCGGGATAGAATATCTCAAAAGCTCCGGACTGGTAAAAACGGATCGGATTTACATAACCGGTGGTTCCTATGGTGGTTATATGTCTGCACTTGCAATTATGAAATCTGATATGTTCAAGGCGTCTGTATCTTTATATGGAATATCTGACTGGATAAGTTTTCACGGGGTCTCAAATCTATATAACTGGGATAAGTTACATATGGATGAAGACCCCTACAAATTTGACCTTTATGATAAATTTTCTGCCATAAGAATGGATCACAACGTAAAGACTCCTGTACTATTGATGCACGGAATTGAAGACCCATATGTTCCAATAGGACAGTACTATGAGTTTTACAGATTCCTGAAAGAGAAGGGAAAGGAAGTCAGGTTGCTGGTTTATCCAAGGGAGGGTCATGGATTCACTGAAAAGGGCCATATGATTCAGCAGTACCGTGAAACCTTTGATTTCTTCAACACGCATAAATAAGGGGGCTTTTGTTTGAATGATGTGGAGAAGTTTCTATGGGCGATATCAGGAATTACATTTTTGCAGATTATGACGGGATTTTATCTATCGCAGATTTCAAATGCTATCAGTTCTATAATATTAATTTTCCATATAATCACCGGAATATTGCTTCTTATTGTGGCAGTTGCATCTATCACGGTTGTTTCGCATATATCAAGATTGAAACATCTTGCAATGGTGAACACGATACTTATTGTGATAACGCTAATAACAGGAACAGGTTTCATTCTATTCAGATACAGCAATTTTTATGATCAGTATATGCCATATGTTCAGATGGCCCTTTCCATCGGCATAATCAGCAACTATGCTGTCATGCTCGGAATCAAAAGAACTTTAGACCTGAATCAGTCGTGAAGAGATTATCCTGATTCAGCAGATATAAAAGTATGCAATAGCTTTTTATCTTTACAGTTGTTTATCAATCATGAAGAATGTGGAACTGTCCCGCATATTCAATGAAATGTATTATATGCTTAGCACAGATGAAAAGGCACGATTTGAAGCACTTGCCTACCAGAGGGCTGCAAGATCTATTGAATCATTGCAGGATGATATCTCAGAAATTTATGAAAAAGATGGAATAAAAGGATTGATGGGAATTCCTGGAATAGGGAAGGGACTCGCAGAACATATTCAAGAATACTTAACCACAGGCAAGCTTAATAAATATGAGGAATTGAAAAAGAAATTCCCTATCGATTTCACTGAGTTTTCCAGCATGGAAGGGTTTGGGCCTAAAAAGGCAATGGTTTTATATGAACAGCTGGGCATTACAAATATTGCTGACTTGAAAAAGGCTGCAGAAGAACATAAAATAAGGAACATACCCGGTTTCGGAGAAAAAAGC
>JAKAAE010000057.1 GCA_021797225.1 Thermoplasmata archaeon
AGAAATAGCAAACGACCTGCAGGATAGATATCCTGCATAAAATGCGGGGATGGCCCAGTGGTACGGCGGCAGCCTGCTAAGCTGTTTCTCGAAATGAGAGCATGGGTTCAAATCCCATTCCCCGCGCATATTCTTTTAAGTAATAGGATCAAAACAATTTTTGAGACTTTATATGTTTAGAATCCACCCAGCAGAAAGCATGCCATACCCCAGATCATTGCTATCTTTGATACTTTCTGGCCCTTTGATATATTTGTATAAATATAAATGATAGTAAGTGCAAACAGAAAATCGTCTATAAAAACCGCATAAAGATAGTACACTGACAATATGTGAAAATAATAGGGAAGGAAGGAAATAAGAATAGTGATAATCACAAATATAGATGAGATTATTTTGGCATTCTGAATTCCTATTCTCTTTGGAAGTGTATTCCTATCTACATCACCTCTAACATCCTCGATATCCTTCATAATTTCCCTTGACATATTGGAGAAGAAAGCCAGTAAAAATAACAGTACCATCTTTGACAGTGTATTGGTAATAAAACCACCATAGAGAAATATCATCCCAATCAGAAGGCTTATTGTTACGTTTCCTGGTAGTCCCATTTTTTTAGTTTTAAATTCGTAACCAACAAGGAGTAATTCAGCTAATACCACCACAGAACTTATAAGCAAAGATACAAATAGGGATACTAGAAAACCTCCAATAAAAAAAGAAAGAGCCATATAATAAGCCAACTGTTTTGATATTGTACCAGAAGGCAATGGTCTCTCTGGATGGTTGTATTTATCTGTTTCCAGATCACTTATATCGTTGATAATATTCCCACCAGCAGTGACAAGAAATACACTTATAGCACCGAGGGAAATAGGAATTAAAAAATTTAAAATGTGTATATTTACAGCTATAAAACCTACTATGTATATTGAAAAGAAACCCATGAAGCCATTTACTGGCCTTGTGATCTTTAACCATTTATTCATTTACAACCCTATATTTGCATTAATAAAATATTTTACTTAAGATGAAAATAATAAAAATCTAAATTTTCATTTATGCCAAAAATAAATACAATAAAAACATGCAAACATTTATAAATAAAATTTTGTTTACACTATTATGGATATTTCAGGTTACGTATTATTGATAATAGCTTTCATTGATGGTTTGCTGTTTGGATTGGCGATTAAGAAGGGTATAGTATCTGCCATATTATTAATAATAGCGTTTGTACTGGCGGGTTATGCAGGGCTGGCTTTCATACCTAAGATTTCGTTGAGTGAAATTTCTTCGTACGCAACAAAATTTATTTTTGATAATATCAGTAAGGCGCCAGGCCTGATTGGTCTCGGTCATATAGGTGCCATCACAATTGTAACAGTCTTATTCCTTGTGGGATTAGGCCTGGGCATATGGAAAGGATAAATTATTAATATGGTATTATTTAGATATTTTCTATTTATTTAGTAGAATTTTTTTCTTTTATCGATATTCTTCCAGTATTTCCGGGAATGAATCTATATAAAAATAATTGGTGTTAAAATGCCCGGCAGAGTATTCCTTAAACGTATGCATTACACCGCCTTTTTCAAGCGCGTTATGAATTATCCCCATCCCTATGTTTATCCTGAACTCATCACGATTTCCAGTCTGCAAGATTATTTTTTTTCCCTTTAACTGATCGATTTCATTTACAAGTCGATTAACAGGATCGAATTTCATCCATCTATCCCATACATCAGAGATTAGCTCTCCAGTTTCCATGGAAAATGGAAGGTCTATTTCTGTACCCCTAGGTGAATAAGACGCAGCCATGGCTATAACGTTATATGCCGTCAACTGGTTCTGTGTATGTGTAAAGCTTTTTCTATATTCTTCAATAAACTTCTTCAAGCCCGATTCCCTGATCTCCATAAAGGCTACTGCAAAATCAGGCATATAACAGTAAGAAAAATAAGAATCACCAGAAACATCTATAAATCCACTGTAAATTTCCGGATGATGCATTACGAGGGAAATTGAACCGAATCCGCCGGAGGATTTTCCAAAAAGATATGTGTCTCTCCTGCCGTATTTCGTTTTTATATATTTTGTCAGGTCCTTAGTAATATAGGTCTTATAATTTCCTATAGCAGTAGAATCTACAAATTGATTGCCACCAAACTTTGTCATAGTATCCGGTAAGACAATTATAAAACTAAATTTATCCTGAAGCCTAATAATTAAGTCTATAAAATCGAAGCTGGTATAATTTTTGTTCAAAAAGCTGTTGCCTGAACCGAAAAATCCAGGAAGTCCGATAAGAACAGGGGTTTTATTATTAACCTTATTTTCTATCGTTATTATTTTTCTTATAGCCGGGTCGCCCAGTGGATTGTTTTCCAAAGAGGGTACTAGTATTTCCTCCTGTTCAATTTTATACATACTAGTAAATGTTATTTCAATATAAAGATTTCACCACCTTTGGAAGTCTATAAAAATTACAGGAATAATATAACAAAGTTTATTAATGACAATATTTATTACTGAGTAAGGAGGTGCATCAATGGTCAATTTCACAATTCATTATGATGATGACGATGATGATGATGAAGAAGACGACGATGATGATGAATGATTTGTCTATATCGTTCCAGTGAATAAACTCATAATTTTCATATTATTGGATATTCGGTCAATTACCGGATATTAAAGCATCGGAACCTGTAGCCTTGTAAATCAGATGGTTATAGGGAATACTTTTCATTATGGACATATTGGCTTTTTGCCCGCTTTTCAACGAAATACCATATTCTGCTTCATTTGAATGCACACAATTTAAGAATCTAAAACTGTTTTTTTTGTTGCTCTGTTTTTTTCTATTTATGATATATATGGTATTCCGGAATCATATATCCAGATTCTATTTTCAACAGAGGATAACATTTTCCCATTCTTTATAATTCATAAGGTTTTAAAATTGACAGACAGGAATTGTATATATACCATGATAACCATCGTGAGCTACATTTATACAGTAAATCTTTCATTTACGGTTAGATCAAGGCATTTATCCCAGAGCAATACTTTTGGCTATTAAATGATCTGCATAAAATTAAATTAACATAATAATATTAATAAATATACTGATGGGCGATATCCTTTTAAAAAAAATTCTGGAAGTATTAAAAATTCCTGAAGCTTTTGCAAACGGGCTCGGGGGTATCGGGTTAGATCCAGGAAGTTTAAGCATTAAAGAAATGGTGACCTCTAAAGGGGTTTGTTAACATGGTTAACAGAAACCATAACCTGTTTATCCTAATAAACTTAAATAAAGAATCGGAATTTACCTCCATGGATATAGTAATTGTTGGTGGTGGTGCAGCAGGTATGTCGGCAGCCTCCAAGGCCAGACGTATGGACTCCAGCGCCAGGATAACGGTAATAGAAAAGACGGGATATGTATCTTATGCTGAATGCGGTATGCCCTATTATCTTGCAGGTTATTTCCAGGATTTTAACGATTTACTACATTATCCTGTGAAGGAATTCACTGAACATAGGGGAATAAATGTAATTACAAATTCTACTGTAACCTCCATAAAGCCCGGGAAGAAATATATTGATACAGATAATAAGAGCTATAAGTATGATAAACTTGTACTTGCCACAGGTGCAATACCCAATATACCAGATGAATTCAGGGAATACGGCACATCACTGAGAAATATGGAAAGTGCAATTTCCATGAACAGTGAACTATCCGGAATAAGCGATGTAACAGTTATAGGAGCAGGGGTTCTTGGTACAGAATTATTTTCATTGCTGTCAAAAAAATACCATGTTAAATTGATATCAAAACATGAATATCTACTCCCACATCTAGATCCCGACATGGGAAACGTGCTGAACAGCCTTGTTAAGGAAAATAATAAAGATATTGAATATAACTCTGTTCCATTATCGATTTCGAAAATCCAGGGAAAATATAAAATTAACACAACCATTGGATCATTTTACAGCGATTATGTAATCTTCGCTACAGGGATAAAACCATCAGTGGATCTGGCTGAAAAGGCGGGTATTGAATTAACCAATGACAGGCTAATAAAGACAAATGAATATTTACAGACTTCCGACCCTGATATATATGCCGGTGGTGATAATGTGGCAACAAAGAACCATATTACCGGCTATTACGGTTATTATCCGCTTGCGCAGGTTGCTAACAAGATGGGTAGAACGATAGGAATTAATATTTACGGTAATAAAAGGAGATTCCCCGGTGCACTTGGAACCACAATAATCAATGTCTTCGGATATCAGGTCGGGTACACAGGAATCAATACAGCTACCGCCCGGAAACTGGGAATTAATTTTGACAGTGTCTTTATAAAAGCTAAAGATAAATCAGATTACCTGCATGGATCAGATGTGTATATAAAAATAATTTTCGAAAAGGAATCGGGAAGGCTTCTCGGGTCCCAGATTATAGGAAAGGAAAATTCGGCTTGGAGGCTGAACGTTATGGCCACGATATTGTATAGTAATATGACCCTCTATGATACCCTATACAATGATATGGGCTATGAGCCCGAATACGGGCCGGTGTGGGATCCTATTATCATAGCTGCAAGCCTTGGCCTAGACAAAATGGATGATCATGTATGAAAGGATAACCATTCCTATTAAAAACACGATAAAGCCAAGTAAAAATCTGAACATTTTTTTATTATATATTACAAATAGAAAGAAATTCACAATTTCACGCATTTTCAATTTTGACTTTCCCTCAGTTCTCTTCACAAAAACTACCGGATATTCTGTTATCTTAAATCCAGCTTGATTCAATCTATTCACTATATCTACCTGACCAACGTACCCATTCTCAATATCTATTTGCTTTCCTATGAAATTACATGCCCGTCTGCTGTACACCCTAAACCCTGAAGTACAGTCATGTAAATGAATATCAAATGATATTCTGAAGAGTGTGTTGGCTATTTTACTTATTATCTGTCTGATAAGCTCATCGTTGGTGATTCCACTCTCCATATATCTGGATCCTATAACGAGGTCCGATGAAGTGTTTATGGCTTTTTCTACCATTTTAGGAACATCTTCCGGTTTGTGGGAAAGATCCGCATCCATAACAACAACGTAATCGGAATCGGTAAGTCTCATGCCGTCTATCTCTGCACTAATTAAGCCCAATCTTCCATGCCTTATAAGGAAATGTACTTCCGGATATTCTTTTTTTAGCATTTCGGTTCCATCTTCGGACATGTCGTCTATAACATATATTGAATTTACATTTTCACTCTTCAATGCCTGTATAAGTCTTTTCAGGTTTTCTCTCTCATTGAGGGCAGGTACAACGACTGAAGCATTTAATGTCATAAACTTCACTGTATAATTTTATTTAATTTAAAATGTTTGAATTTTATATATTACTATTAAGAACATGTACACCAATGCTTAAATTCAAACTTACAGGTTTTTTAAAGGCATGGATAACAATATTCCTATATAAAGACATCCAGATCATTAACTGGAAGTTATGCTAACATTTTCTCCTATTGAACTATTTTTTCTGCTTTTAGTTCAAGTATATCCATTCTGATATCTTCAATCCGGGTTAATCTACCTCCTACTGTAAAAACACGTTCGTCTGTTTCGATAAGATAAGAGTTTTTGTATCCGGGAATAACGTCGGTACCTTTGATGTGTCCTTCAATATCAACTGTGCCATTCTGGGTATCCCCTATAACGTGACCTGTAAGCCGGTAGCCGTTGTTCATGAAAACGTTTATGGCCTCACAGGATATCCACGATGTTTTAAAATCCCATGCATCCCTGATCTGGAATTTGGATATGTAAATGGATGGTTTCCATACAATGTTATAATAATAATAGTTTATAATATGAATCATCTCCTCTTCCTGGAAGTCTATTGCATATTTGGTTTTAGTGCTTATGTTATCAACATATACTATGGCTTCATCACGATCCTTTATTATGACCTCTGGAGATATTCCGGGACGCCGCTTGATCACGGCTCGGGATATAAGTTCTGAGATATCGTATCTATCTGAATCTGGAAATATAGTTATAATTACAGATATGCCGCGTTCAGCGGCTTCTAAAAGGTATTTATCCAGATATTTAAGTAAAGGCAGTCTTAATGAAACTATAATTTCAGTCTGTGCATTCAAGAGCATGTTTTTCATCTGCTCTCTGATAAGATTGATATTATCCATATACCAGAGGTAGGGATTGTATTTTGTTGTCTCCGGTTCTGAGCTTTTAATATAGTCGGAAAGTTCATCCCTGTATGATGTCATTTCTCCAATAATCCTCGTAAGTGCGACATCAACTGGAACTGCCCTGTAAATTTTTTTCTTGCCTGGACTGATTTCAATTAAACCTTTTGTAAACAAATTATTGAACAGGTCGTATACTCTGGGTTGCGGTACTCCCGCTGTAGATACAATAGAAGTTGAAGTTTGCGGTCCATTTAATAATAAGGTCTTATAAACTTTTATTTCATAGGGTGATAATCCAAACTTTGATAATTTTTCGAATAATTCTTCACCAGTCATATAGGTTTATTTCAAAGATATAAATAAATATTTATATTTGGTAATAAAAAATTAAAGTTTTCCTATATCTCTTACTATGTTTATATCCAATGGAGATTCCCCAGGGGTCCAGTCAGCAGGTATTGCACACATATGACCGGCTTCCTCAGGAGTATCACGCAATGTTTTTAAACCCATAAATGCACCATATATATGCCTTACATCCTTACCCAATCCATTGTTAAACATTGCCTCGTACTGTATGTTTCCATCTGGATCAATGATTACAATGCCTCTCTGAGCCTGGTATCCTTTAGAATCCAAGAATCCGTAATCCTTTGCAATCTCTTTTGTGTAATCATCTATGAGAGGTATTTTGCTCTTGCTCACTCTGGGAGATGTGTCACACCAAGCCTTGTGCGAGAATACAGAATCCTCACTAATACCAAAAACTTGGGCACCATCCTTGCGAAACTGGTCGTATGACCCCATGAGTGCTTCAATATCGGTTGCACAGACAAAGGTAAAATCTCCCGGGTAAAATGTAAGAATAACCCATTTACCTTTATAGTCTGATAACTTAATCTTCTTTATCTCCTTCTTCTCTGGAAAATATGTATCTGTTTCAAAATCCGGTGCTGAATCTCCTATCTGTAACATTGTTATCCATAATAAATAATTATATCTTATATTAATTTAACTGATTTATGATTGTTTTTATAGTTAAAATATAATTAAATCAATAAGTTTAGAAGTATTTATTTATCCAGAATTTAAAGTATTTATTAATATTTTGTAGCTTGCAAGAGAATCATTTCAAGTGGTATTCCTTGGCTTTATACAAAGAATTATATATAGCTTAATATATATTCTACTATGGTGAATTCAAAAAAACAGCTCGAGGAGTTTCAAGCACAGATAGAGAAAATGCATGATAATATGAAAATTATGGCCGGTGATAATGAAAAATTGAAATCACATGTGGAAGAGCTGGAAAATAAAATAGCTTATGACAATAAAGTTGAACAAGAACTTCAGCAAGAAAATGAAACAGTCAAGCAATCTTTACTTAATGCAAATGAGGCTCTAGAGGCTTCTAAGCAGGAAGTTCAGAATCTGGAACAGGAACTTGAAGAAAAAAATACTGAAATAGAAAAAAATAGTAATGTTGTAGCAGAAAATCGCCAGCTCCGGGATGATCTGGAAAACGCTACCGCTTCAGCCCAGGATACCATAATGGAACTTAAACAGGAAGTCGAAGAAAAAAATAAGTCCATAACAGATATGCAAATAAAGATAAAAGAAATAGAAAAAATTAACTCTGATTTTACTTTGGCAAGTAAAAAGCTTGAATCAAGAATCAATAACCTTGAACATGGACTGGAAGAAAAAAATGATATTATTGCAGAAATTAAAATGAAAAATTATGACCTTGAACAGAAAATACAAATGCACGAACTCAGAGAGAGATCACTGGATGATACCATAGAATTCCTTAAGTCTGCAAATGATAATTTTAAGGGTTTACTGGAAAAATATAGATTCCTGGTAGAAAACAATATGACCGTCAAAAGAAGAACAATTTCTACAAAAAAACCGGTAAAACCCACTAAAAAATAATTACAACGAGATTTTTTAAATAATTAAACCCTTGAGAATAAATACATATTTAAATTATTTAACTAATTTTATAGTTTTTAACATTAAATATGGCAATTTTAGCTCACCGTTGCAGTTAGACAATATTGTTGTATCTGTCCTTATCACTTCTACTTCAGTATCAGGATACATACCGAGATCAGCCATCTTCTTCAATACAGATGTATCTTCGTAAACAATTCTACTGATTTTGTACCTCCCAGAGACTGCCTGTAAGGGGTTGATGTCGTTTATCTTAGCTATGTTATAAATTATATTTCCATGGGGACATTTCATTGGATTACCGAGGTTTTTAATAAAATTATCAAAATATTTATCTTCTATGGTATGTTCAATATCCATAACTGCCGAATGGGAATATTCCCATGGAACCTCTAGCATCTTTACGGCAAATACCTCCGAGATCCTATGTTTTTTGATTATTGGTATGGCCATAGCATAGCCATTTCCTGTCAATGTTATGTTTCTACCATCTTTCTTTATTAACTTCTTTTTTTCCAGTTTAACGAGATATTCTGATACAGTGGCCATTGAAACGTTTAGGTCTTTACTTATCTGATGTTCATTCACCAGGTCAAAGGCTTCAGATAATGAAAAAATCGTTTTTACGTAATCTTCCTCATTATTTTTGAAATTCATAGATGACAATTAGGTATGCTTAATTAAATCTTTTGATTTGAATATACCACAGAAATTTGTCTACGACCCATCAATGGTCTTTATCTGGGTTTGATTAGGATATATTCTGAATCTATATGCGGTCTTATATTCCATGTATATCATTAGTATGGAATGAATATTTATAAGCATTCTCCCCCGATTGCCAGAGATTCATCCACATCATAAATTCAGTGGCTTTCTTTCCGGTATATTCCTATGAAAAACCTATACTTAACAATCTTTTATGCCTCCCCGGTATATTAAATTTGCTGAATCGTTGCTCACATT
>JAKAAE010000058.1 GCA_021797225.1 Thermoplasmata archaeon
TTCTCCTCGGTGCTACCGACAAAATCAGTTCCAGCGGCAATTTTTATACCTGCTGTATCAGCGATCTTTACTTCGTTTTGAATGTGTTTTTTGATAAAACTCTCTCTATATGGATTTGAACCCTCCCTCTGTGCCTTATATACAGACAAGGTCGGAGTGTAAAATATTTTCTTTGAAGAAATTTCCTCAGCCTGGTTTTCTGTTAGCCCAAGCCCATGCTCTATACTTGAAAATCCAGCATCCACAACATTTTGAATAGCAGATTCCCCATATGCATGGGCAGCTGATTGTACTCCATATTTTTTTGACTCTTTGGCAATGGCTTTTAACTCTTCAATAGATAATTCATCCCTTATTTTCCCACCGCCGACAAAACTGCTTGATGCATAAGCTTTTATTGATTGAGCACCGGCCCTTATATTCTTCCTTACTGCTTTCACACATTCCCAAGGGCCATCAGCATAATATGAATAAGAAACCCGTTTAGCAAAATCTAAAGGAAATCTTTTCGGGTCATCATCTCCTCCTGTTTCTGCTATTGAAAATCCTGAAGAGATTATTGCAGGGGAATTTATTATTCCGGATTTTTCAGCCTTGCTGAGCTCTAGCGATACCTTGTCTCCCATGGTTCTTACTGTTGTGAACCCAGCATTTATTAGATGCGATAGGTCATTTATTGAATTTGCTGTCAGTATGATATCTGATGTTAAAACCCAGGACTCCAGGGACCTTTCCTGAGTACCAAAAAGGTGCATATGAGTATCTATCATGCCTGGCAGAAAAGTTATATTATCTCTTCCAAGCCTATTGGAGGGATTACTCTTGAATTCAGTGTCAATATAGTCTATATTGCCAGATTCTGTGGAAAATGATACTGTAGCGTTTTCTATTATTTCATTGCCATCAAAAATTCTGCCTTTTATTTTCATTGTTTAAAATTACCATCAGGCAATTAAATTTTACTGACAACTATATTTACATTCTGTCCTTAACTTAACTTCTTCAAAGCATATGCCATTTCCGTATTCGATGTTGCTACATATTCGTGGTCAGATACTGCTATAACACCGACCGCAACTTCAAACTTTGAAATCTCAGATGCTACAATATCCTGCAGATCACCATTTCCAATTTTAGCATATATTCTATAAGACAAAAGTCTCAGTGCAATTTCCTCTCCAATGCCTGTCGCAACAACTGCTCCTTGTTCCCCTGCATATATCCCTGCTCCTATTATTGGAGAATCACCAACTCTCCCCCTCAGCATGGGGAAACTACCACCAGTAGATACGGCAGCTGCAAATTGTCCGTTTATGTATGAGACTGCACCAACAGTATCATGGGAAAATTTTTTGAAGTATGTATAATCATCTTCATGGTCTAATTTTCCCCAGAACTGCTCAAGTATTTTTTTCGCTTTTTCTGTGTAGGGATCATAATCCCTATATCCCATTTTTCTTGCGAATTTTACGCTCCCATCACCTGCAAGCATTATGTGGGGGCTTTTTTCCATAACATCACGTGCCACGAGAACAGGATTCATCACTCTCTCTATAGCAATTACTGACCCAAATTTCCCCGGAACCATGACTGCAGCATCCATCTGTATGCTTCCATCTATTCTTGGTACTGAACCTGTTCCGGCATTGAACTGAATATCATTTTCCATGAGAACAACTGCCTGAACCACTGCATCCAGAGCCGAAAGCTCAGGATTGACAGATGATACTATAGACTCTAACTTCCCGTTATATTTTACAGGTGTATTGGCACCTCCGTGTATTAAGATAATATTCATATAAGGGATGAGATAATATAAATATTAAATTATTTCTATTAAATTACACTATATGAAATTTCGCTAATAATATATATAGTTAATGGCTATTATCTAATGAGCACAAATATAGTTAATGGCTATGGCTCTTTTCTTTATGACAAAGAGGGCAAACAGTATATAAATTTCTCAGAGTCCATAAATATATTAGGACACAGAAACAAGGATATTATAAAAATCATCGAAGGCCATATAAAGTCAGGAATGATCCATTATCCTCTGACTATATCGATACCATCAATTGCACAGGAATTAACCGCTAAACTCATGAAAATAGCCGGCATTAAAAATGGTGGCTATGTTTTCTCTTCATCAGGATCGGAGGCAGTGGATATTGCCATGTCCATAATGTCAGAATTCGGACCAGTTATTACCGTTTCAGGAGGATACTTCGGAAATTCAGGACAGTTCCTACATCTTGAACGGGATTATTATTCCAGATATAACAAGCAGTTTAGGATAGAATTTCCCGTCGATTCTGGAATGGATGATATTGAAAAACTTATCGATTCGGGCGCTGGTGGAATTATACTTGAACCACTGCAGGTAGAGGGAGGAATCAGAGAGTTTCCAAATAATTTTATCAAAAATATAAGAAAGAATTTCCCTGACTTCTTAATATGTTTTGACGAATCCTATACTGGCTTTGGGAAAACCTCTGATTTCTTTGCATTTGAAAGGCACGGGGTTGTTCCTGACCTTCTTGTTGTAGGGAAGGCAATAGGTGGAGGTATTCCCATGGGCCTCACCCTCATATCTGGAGATCTGGTTACCAAATCAACAATATATGAGAAATTTAGAAATCATGCATTTGGTTCTACATCTGGGAACCTGATCGCACTAGAATTAGCCAAAAGTCTTATAGACCACGTTTCAGATCCACACTTTCTGGAAACAGTAAAGGAAAGTGGAAAAATTGTCAGTAACATACTCCGCCCCGTCTATGGGAACAGATTTTCAGGTAGAGGACTTATTTGCGGCGTCGCTCCGTTACATGTGGAAGAAGCAGGAAGAATTGCAGCATTTCTAAGAACCATGGGTCTTATGATTACTGATATGTCAGGGATACTGCGCATATCGCCACCTTTAAACATAGAACCTGACATATTAATTCGGGGTTGTAATATAATAATTAAGAATGTGGAATAATTTTTTCCAAAAAATTTTCCTATTTAATGGTTTATTTCTCATCATCGGCTAAGTCAGGATTTTTTAGTGGAACTTTCCTCTTAGTGTAAGACGCTACAAAGCTGAAGATAACCCATATAATAACGAATACGCCCGCAAATATGAAAGGGTAGGCAATCCCAAGATATGTGTAGTAGAAAATAATTATTATAAATACACTTCCTATTGTTGGTACTACTATATTCTTTATGATATTTAATTCCTTCACGTGCTTCATAAAAAGAGGCAAAGCCTCATTAACTGCGAAGTGGTATATCAGATTAGTTGTTGTTAGTATTGTTGCCCATATCACAACAGAATAGAAAAATCCAGTTACAACGCCATAGTCATAAGATAAGGGTATCTCTGTTATAAGAGACGCTATGAGAGCAAATACAAGGACAAATGTTGCCGCATTGGCAGGGCTTCTATACTTTGGATGAATTTCAGAAAAATATTTGGGAAGGATACTATCTCTGCTCAATGAGAATAAAATCCTCTGTGCAGAATTGCCAAATACAAGTGGTGAAACGAGCTGGCCCATGAAGGCTATAGCAAGGACTATCACGGCGAACAGTGTACCTGCATATTTTGCAGTCACTAAAAGTGCCGGAGCGTATGATCCTGAAAGTGAACTCAGCTGTGACACAGGCACTCCAACTGTTATAGAATACATCATAAATGTTTCAAACACTCCCGCTATAAGAACGGCCACTATTATTGCGTTTTTCATTGTTGATTTGGCAAATTTGGCCTCTTCACTGAAATGAACTATCGCAGAGTACCCAATATATGCGGTAAGTGGACCAGTAACCATCCCAATAAAGAACCCACTCAACCCGTCTGAAGATTTTGCTATATTGAACGTTTCCAGGTTATTATATGGAGTGCGTATAACAACATATATTCCGGCAGCAAGCAGGAACACAACCTCAAGGATACCCACTACTATAGCTATCTTAGCTGAGAGTTTAATACCAAGATAGCTAACGCTAAAGATAAATAAAAGTACAAGTATGGTAAGAACGAAGGGTAGGTATGCAGGTAGTGTAACATTATAAAGTGTTTTCGCAGAAACGGAAACTAGCCATCCAAGTACAGCAGAAGATATAATAACTGGAGCCATCTGGCCTATAAACTGATCCCAAGCTATAGCCCTAGAGAGGATCGGACTGTTTGTTCCAGCCTGTACAAATTTGTAAAATCCACCTGCATTGGAGACTTTAGTGGTGAAGATATATACGGCAACAACGTTAAACAACATAAGAATAGTACCAATTACAAAAGTAAGTGGTGCCGCCTCACCTGCAAATGTTAGTGATGTTGTTGATGAAATTAAATATATACTTGCCGGAAAAATTGCCGTAAACGACAGAAAAACAACCCCCCAAAAACCTAAAACATTATGAGCTAATTCTCTATTAGACACAAAATTTATATGTGCTTCCAGTATTTATAGTTTACTTAGAAAATCCCGGATATGATATCGAGAACTGAGTTTTTATTTAAATGTTATCCAATATCTATATAGATGCCAAATCAAGTGCTGCCTAACACAATAAAGAGTTAAGATATTTAACTTGCATTCAAAAAAATATGTAAATTCATATTATCACTTGTTCTCGGGCATCTCACATTCTAGCAATTGACTATTTTCATTATCTCCCTCGGCTTTTCTCCAGTTTCGATGTTGATACAACCATGAAATTATATGCAATAGCCTTGAAGTGACTTGCATTATTATAATTCCTGCTATTTGGATACTATATATTCTCTACTTTCATAATCCCCTCAAGTATTGAGAACGTACGCTCTATTTCCCATGTAATATAGTGATGAATATTCCCTCCTAAAGTTGATTCCAATCTTTCTATGCACTGATAGTCTCTCTGTTATAATCCCCATCCTCATATTAGTGTTAATTACAGGAATAGTATGTATGTTGTTATGTTGTCCATGACGTAATCATATATGTCAGAGAGCCATAAGCTGCATCCATTCGGAAATATCTATGATCACGAATGGTACCGATCATTGGATAGACCATTATACTGTCATGTATGGATGCTTTAGTCGCCTCCCCTTCCACAACTGCAGAGGAATCAATATTCCGTGTAACATGTGTCTTCCTGCTATATTCAAAGCCTTTTGTTTCATAACCCATGAACTGTAGGTATTTTTATACTTGCCTGATTTATTCATTATCTATGCGGTGGAATTCCTGCATGTCTGCACAATGAAACTGTCGATGGCGGTAGTATTTCCCTTCTATTCAATAAGACCAATGAGGTCCGCATTAACCTCATACCAGTCCATTCTAAGTGTTCTGTATGATGGGGTGTGGATCTTGAGAATCTTGTCTCTTCCCACGAGATTCATAAGTTCCGGATGGTTGTTGAAGAATTTTCCTAAAGATCTATAGGAGGTACCCCAGATACGCAGTATCACAATGTTCTTCGCCATAATCGCGTTAGAGAACTTTCTCAATCTATCCGTAATCAATGAGGTATAGGGTGTTTCCCTATCCTATAAATATTACTGAATTGATAACGCTTGATATATAAATCTTTGAATGACTTAATATACATCTTTAAACGTAATATTTAAATATAATTATGAATTATATTTTTAATGAAAAATAGCATAAAAGTAGTAATAGTAATTATAGTAGCTATTATTCTGATCGGAACAGCATTTTTAGTGTTATATCACCCGACCGAACAGTTCACTGATACAGCCCAAACACTTGCACCGGGACAATTAGATCCTGCTATCGGATTTTCACCTACAGATGGGCCTCTATTCTCAGCACTGTTTAATACGTTGGTAGAGTTCAATGGCAGTTCAACAAATGTTGTCCCTGTATTGGCTAGCAATTATACGGTGGTAAATGACCAGAACTACACATTTAATATAAGGCCATATGCTAAGTTTAGCAACGGGGAACAGTTAAATGCATCATCAGTATGGTTTTCATTTGAGAGGGGTATAATCATGGGTCAGGGTCCGTATTCATCTGATTACTCAGGGATACTGTTCAACGGTAGTGCATATCTAAAAACTGGAATTGCGCTCCCCAATGGAACAATACCCGCCCTGGAGAGTGCTGGATTTAAAATCACAGGAAACATCTCAACTCAGTACAAGACAGCAGCCATGGACCTTGACAATATATTATCACATTTCAATTACAATGCAACTGAAATGAAGATAATGGAATACAGGGGGCAGGCCCTGGTTGTAAATTCGAATGATAATGTGTCAATAAACACAATGGTTCCCTATGCATATCTATTATCTGATATAGCAGGATGGTGGGGAGACATAGTTGAGCCAAGCTATGTTGATGCACACGGAGGAGTTACTTATAATTCACCAAACTCTTATCTTGATGCAAACGGAGTCATAGGTTCCGGGCCATACATAATATCCAGCGTGGGAAAAGGTCTTTCTACAATAGTATTAAAGGCAAACCCAAACTACTGGGTCGATGGTCATAACAGCAGTGTACCTGCAATAGCACAGCCAGCACACATAAAAACAGTGGTAATAAAATACGGGCTGTCACATGCTGACAGGCTGGAAGACTTTGACAGGGGAATATCACAGATATCAACAGTAGCACCTACATCTTTCAAGCAGATGATAGATGGTTACCACATAGCAGCTGACAGGAACGGTTCACTTGTTCACACAGAACCTGTTGTAGGGGCGTTTTTCTTTTCCATGAACGTTCACAAAAAATATACTAACAATACACATTTCAGGGAGGCACTTTATGATGCACTAAATTATTCGGCAGAACTTGATGTGTATGATAATAACTATAATGGAACGCCTGAAGCTTATGAGGAACTTGGTCCATTATCCCCAGTATATGGACATGCATACTATAATCCAGATAACTTTTCTCTCCCAACGCAGAATTTACCCGCAGCCATACAAAATTTAAGCAAGGCTGGAAATGAAACAGGATTCTATGTAACAGTTAATGGTCATATAATTGGTGACAAAAAAGGGACAGACTTAAGTTCTAAGACTTTTTATATAACATCTGCTGCCCCTGCAACCACAGTAGAAACATCGGAATTAACAGTGGCTATTGACTCATTCAAGGATATTGGATTGACATTTAAGTCAAGTCTTGTTTCTTTATCCACATATTCCACATGGACAAACTATTCAATAGAGCCTCAATTCGTCGACTTACTTTGGGAGCCAGATTATCCGGATCCCATAGGTCAACAGTTATTACCAATTTATGATATCGCAGATGGTGGTACATATGGGGCTAACGATGCTTGGGTAGACAACTATTCACTACAAAAAATATTTACCAATCTTGATTTTGATAATAAAACAGTGCAAAAAGAAACAATGCCTGAAGTTGAAAATTTAACATATGAACAATATGCAAATCTCTGGTTGCCTGTTCCTAATGATGTATGGTTTGTTGCTCCAGATGTTCACGGGTTTGTATTCAACTCCATAACCTCATCATACTTCTATAACCTGATGACCGTTAGTGGAAAACTTACAAATTCAGTGGGCTTCATGAGCATATATACACTGGTGGCAAACATAGAGATGGCAATAACAGACATTGCACCTAAAGTTTTTATCCCCTATTAAATTTAGTACACGCTTAAATCTTTGAAATTAATTAATTTTTGATACTGCGTATTATTTGTTTTAATTTCAAAACGAACCAATACAATCTCTACTCTACCTCTATGTTAATATATTCTCTCTCACAAGTAACTATTCGTATCCGCTCCCCATCATTATGGTTCCTACCCATTTCATCAATGATTGCTCTTATGAAAATGTACTGAGCTTCCTTTCCCTGCTTTTGAATTATAGATTTAATCGTTCTAAAACATTTGTTGCTATCAATCTTCTTTGGCTTGATTCACTGAAATCCTTATGAGAGATTCATTTTCCTGTGCCTGTCTAACTATCTGCATTACAGAATGCTGTTTCTTCGTAGGAATCAATTTCATAAGATTTCTCATAAAGTGGACATGGCATTACTGACATGATGCACCTAATAATAACATAGCAAAAATGGATGACTGGGCAATATCCTACGGCGCATATTCCAGGTCAACTGTGGAAAGGGCTAAGAGGAGGCTGAAGCAATTGGGGAAATCCATAGACCTCTATAATTTAGATCAGGAATCTCTGCAGTCATATGTCAGCACAAGGCTTCGCAGGGGCGCAACCGAAAGCGCGTTCAACCATGAATTCAAGGACTTAAGGGTGTGGATAAGGTACAGGAACCTGGATGTTGCATTGCCGCACCTCAAGGAGGCAAGGACGCCTGAGGCATGGTTCCCCACAGACGATGAAATGGAGAGGATAATAGCAGCCGCAGGAAGATCCCCTGACAAGTCAGTAGCATCCAGGGACACATAATAATGCACATGCTCTTCTTCCGTGGAATCAGGATAGGCGAACTGATAAGGCTCAACATGGAAGACATCAGGGACCCGGGCATATACGTAAAGAGCGAGAAGGGCGAGAAGCCCAGGACTGTAGGCCTTCCAGACAGGGCGATGGATGCCCTTAACAACTATGTGAACAATTACAGGTATGCAACAGATCCCAAGGCGCTATTCACAACAAAGTCCGGAAGAATATCCTACCCATATGCAAGAAAGAGGATAAAGGAAATTGGGGCGAAGGCAGGGGTGCCCAGGTTCCATGCACATGCTGCCAGGCATAAGTGCGCAACAATGCTTCTTTTAGGCTATCGCGGAAGCATTCCGGTTGACATCAGGCAGGTGCAAATCCATTTGGGGCATTCGAGCCTGGCGACCACCCAGAGGTACACCCACATCACCAGCGAGGAAGTGGCGCATTCCATAAAAGACGTATACAACAGTGTTTTCAAGCGATGGCAAAAAACGGAAAACGGCCCAGGGGGTTCAAAAATGTTTGTACCCGCACCTGCACCCGATGGGGCTGACCGGATTTGAACCGGTGACCTCCCGGTTATCAGCCGGGTGCTCCAACCAAGCTAAGCTACAACCCCGTAAGACC
>JAKAAE010000059.1 GCA_021797225.1 Thermoplasmata archaeon
TGTTTCTGGAACTTCACGGTTTCCGATTTCGGTTTTCCTTATTTCTATTTTTCTTATTGGATAAACTTCTTTCAAGGAATTTACAAGGTCTCCGTATACATCATCACCGATTATATAATTTGCAAATATTCCAAGATCCATTTCTGCAGCTTTGCCGATCACATAATTTACAACTGAATGCCTTATTTCAGATCTTTTTGTTCCGGTAAGTTTCTGATCGGCTACAAGTACAAGTTTCACTGCCATGTTATAGAAATCCTTTGTTTTCACATCGGTAACAATATCCATCCTTTCTCTTCTTCTTCTTACCATTCTCCTGATGGTATCATCGCTGACCTCGTGCCCGATGAATTTTGTTGTACAGCGCTTCCCCTCACAGTTATCTACCTTGAATAAAACCATAGAACTTGCTTTCTTGAAGTTTCCTGTAAAAGTAGAGACAGGGACTGCTATGGTTCTGTCAATCATATATTTCGGATCAGCACTCGGACTAAGTCCGATTTCCTTCTCCCCGAAATATGACGGTGCAACTATTGTGTACCACGATTTCTCTTTCCATTTATCCTTTGTAGTTGATCTTCTTCTATCTGCCATTAAATCCCTCTTATTAATTGAGCTTAACTTAGTAGTGAAATACATTATTGCTTATAAATTTATAAGGTTATTGTTTTCTGCAGTCTCTTTAATATTCATCTTTCTGCATTGTATGTATATCAATGTATATTGATTATTCAGAAAGCTAACCAGTTATAAAATATATAATTTTTTGACATAATGCATAAAAATCTGGAAAAATATATTTTATGATCTATCAATAGTCGATGTCATGCAATGAGCTCCTCCGTACCCGCCGGTTATTTCACTTAAATCTATTTTTATCACGTCTATTCTATGGTCATTAAGTTCTTTATTATCGGGAAACATTCTGCCTTTCCTTGACTGCATATCTTTAATTATAATTTCCCTAGTAGGATTGTCAAAAACATTCTCTATTAGAAGCTTATCAATAACACGTGAGGAATCTATTGCAATAATTTTTCCATCGGATATGGTAAGAAAGTTTGAAGAATATGAAAGCTGTTCACTTATCCCGAGATCGATGAAATTATAACCCTCGCCAGACATA
Organism: Thermoplasmata archaeon; assembly: GCA_021797225.1. The sequence goes on from JAKAAE010000059.1 coordinate 1,127, forward strand.
AATTCATACAGTGTTGTTTTTGAATCCTCCACATATTTCCCATCAGATTCACGAAAATATACTGTTGCATTTGCAGATTTTGACAATTCCACTGAAGTTATAACAATTCCTGCAGCGGGAATGTTAAAATATGTATCAAGGTGCATGTTTATCATAATATCATGACCATCCATGAAATTGTATATTGGATTGGAAATAATTACTATACGGTCGAAATCAAAAATTCCAGAATTCATTGCTTCTATTGCCCCTGCCTCGTTTGTCCTGTTTCCAGTTCCTATAAGACAGAAATCTCCAGCAGGCATGAAATCACCTCCTTCAAAGAATCCACTGTTAATTCTTTTTATTTTTGCTTTTAGAATTTCCTTGAAAACAAATGATGTTATATCGGTCTCTTTCCGCCTCTGCTGCATTTTCATGTTCCCGATCAATGCGCCCGATGATACTGCCTGCTGATCCCTCATGAAATATAGATTTGCCAGTGGCAAATTTGAATAGACACGTGGATACTGGATTCCTGCAACATATTCTTTCAAATCGATTGATGGCTCCATTATAAGAGCCTGGAAAAGAGAAAGAGAATCAATATACCCGATATTCTTTTCCATATCGTTTCTGGCACTTTCCATGGATTCACTAGTTCCATAAAAATTTACAAGTGAAAGAATCTTATTCTCCAGTTTTTTCCTGAAAGAAGGTTTTTTATCGGCCTCATTTACAATTAAATCTCCCAGTATATTAACCCGAACACCATTCTCTTCCAGAACTGATTGAAGAGTTTCGTGCTCCTTTTTGGCAATAGAATAGTTAAAAGGCCGCTCAAACAGAAACGGTTTGGGAGCCAGCATAGCATATGTTATTTCGGTTCCCGGTCTGTGCATTATAACCCGGTGTAATCTGCCCCATTCTGCTTGGATTCTCATATCTGCATATTACAAGGGATTTAAAATGCTTTTCATAGAGGATAGAATTTATCCCCGTACCTGTAAAGATCAATCTCTTTTTCCGTGAACTCTTTTTTGAATGTAATAATTTGGAAAGTTCTGGAGTCCATTAACTGTGATTCGCCGTCATGACTTGACAGTACAATAAACGTTTCTCTGTCAGGTTCCTTCAATATTACCCGGTAAGAACCCCTGAAGAATTCCTTGGAGCTGATTGTTACAATATTTCCATTTGCTGTATTTATAGCTTCAATAGTATTTGATCTGATGCTTTTTACCATTAAATATGCACCGCCATAGATAATTGACCCAGGAACTAAATCCAGTATTCTGATTAAATGTGTGTATCTGAAAAGATCTTTACTATCCTTTCTTCCGGCTAGAGATTTAGTGATTTTTATGTTGCAGAAGTAGTCGAGCTCCATCAATTTATCTATCTTAACTGCATCCTCTTTCTTTCCCAGGTAAATATCCAGCCCCTCTTTCAGCGTATCAATTCTGGATATGAAGGAATTTGGATCATTTTTATTGAGCCCTTTCATGAATTTAACTATGGAATCTCTGGCTTCCTCCAAGATTTTTCCATATTCTGTGGTATACGTTCTTAACTGTATTACCGATTCATAATAGGAACCAGTCACCTTATTACAAACGGGGCAGCTCTCTTTTCCGATTTTTAGTGGTATGGATACTTCTTTTTCAACCTCTCCGAGGTTTTTATCGTCAATTATCAGATCAAGGGATACTTGATTTTCACCTATTGTATAACTTTTTACTCTGGATATTCTATCATTCTTATCCATGATAATATGAGATTCAGCGCCTCTGACTATGAAACTATCAGCATTATCGTAGTGCCATGACTTACCAAGCCTGACAGCGCCGCACTTCGGGCACACAGTTAACTCCATATTTTCAGTTTTCAGATGGATTTTATCTGCCAGGCAGCTACGGCACAGACCTGATTTATATGCTTCATTTTTGCCGCAAATAATACATTTCATAACTATAACCATTACAAAAGGCTATTTAACACTTGATCAGCTTCTTCAGGTCTTCTGAGTTCCTTACTATGAAACATTTATTTGTATCGCATACAGAAATTTCATTGCCTTTAGATTTCAGGAAATAGTAATTATAGGTATAATGGCTTCCCAGATAATTCAGGGCATCCACATTTCCAGTTTCAATTTTATAAAATTCAATAAGATCAAAAAGATGTGAAACAGTGTATGAGAAGAACATAGGCTGCCGATCCATATCAGTTGTTATTGAACCTATGGATTTGTCCAGTATATCCTGATATTTTCCTTCAAGATAATTGAATATTATCAGATTGCCTATCTCAAATGAGAATCCAGACGGTATGGAATTATCATATGTTTCCTTTAATCTTACTAGCAATTCATCGCCTGTTGAATAAAATCCTCCATTGACATTATCATAAAAAGTTTTGATGGTGGTATTATGGAGTTCTCTAGCATAGTCCATGTATATGTCATTCTGCGATGCCTCGAAAAGTGATAAGAGTCCAGAAACCATATAGGAATAATCATCAAACATACCATCAATCCTGGCATGACCATTTCGGTACGAATGCATAAGTTTTCCATCTTTATACATATCATTCATTATGAAATCCGCAGAATTTTCCGCGGTATTTAGAATATTATCATCATGGAAAATCATAGCTGCAATTGAAAATGCCTTGATTACGAGACCATTGATATCTGTTAAGATTTTATCATCAACCAGAGGCTTTTTTCTTGAATCTCTGATTTTTTTGAGCCTTTCAAGTTCTTCTCTGTGCATTTTTGCTGGATTTCCATTCACGTCACGGTTCATAAACAGTATGTTTCTTCCTGACTGCCTTGAATTGTTGTCATAAAAGTTTCCTTCAGGAAGTATATTAAAATCATAAATGAAATCCTTTCCTACATTATTCTGTAATTCCGTATAATTCCATGTATAGAATTTTCCTTCTTCATTTTCAGAATCGGCATCCACAGCGGTGTAAAAACCCTTTGAAAACATGTTTTCTTTAATAAATCCGTAAATTTCATATACCACGTCTTTATAAAATTCATTTCCTGTAATATCATATGCATAGGAATATGCCATGATTGCCATTGCCTGGTCATATGTCATCTTTTCAAAATGAGGTATCCTGAAAAATGGATCTGTGGAGTACCTGTGGAATCCACCACCTATGTGGTCATACATTCCACCCAGATACATATTTTTCAGTGTGTTTTCCACCATATTCAGTGAATTTTCACTCCTGGTCTTCCTGTAATAATTCATAAGGAAAATAAGATGCTGGAATGAGGGGAATTTTGGTGCGCTGCCGAATCCACCATATTCTTTGTCATAATTATTTTTTAGGGCATTATATGTTGAATCTATATATTTTCTATAATCCAGTTTTTCCACTCCTTGTTTATTGAGTTCCATATTTTTTAATCTTGATATTACAGTGTCACCATTCTTTTCAAGTTCGTCCCTTTTATTTTTCCACAGATATGATATGTTGTCACATAAATCAATTATTCCTATCATGTTGTTTCTGGAAGTTTTAGGTATGTATGTAAATGCGAATACTGGCTTTTTATCTGGAGTTAAAATGATATTAAGTGGCCATCCCCCGGTACCGGTCATAACCTGGCTGAAGGTCATATAAAGGTTGTCTATATCTGGCCTTTCTTCCCTATCAACCTTGATGCATATAAAGGTATTATTCATCTTTTCTGCTACCTTTTCATCGGTAAAACTTTCCTGTTCCATAACATGACACCAGTGACAGCTGGAATATCCAATACTGAGAAATACAGGCTTATCCTGTTCCTTTGCAAGGTTAAAAGCCTCAGTGGACCATGGATACCAGTTCACTGGATTACTTGAATGTTCCAGTAAATACGGGCTGGTTTCATCTGCTAGTTTATTCATGTTATGTTATGTCATTTATATATTCAAATATATTGTAGTAGCTCGCTAAATTCAATAAAATTATAAACCTAAAGATAATATATTGTTTATGAAATATGTCGTACTTATAAGGCACGGGGAAAGTTATACTAATAGAAACGGAATACTTTCCAGTGAACTTAACAGGTACAGACTCACGGAGGAAGGAGTGGAGCAGGCTAGATTTACAGGAGAACAGTTAGGGGGATTAAAATTTAGTGGGATTATATCTAGTCCAGTTTTGAGGGCCGTTGAAACTGCAAATATAATAAACCAGTATCTTAATTTGGAGATAAAAACAGATGAAAGGGCAATTGAGTCTGATTTCGGCGAATACAATGGAAAAAGAATAGTTGACATACCAGATAAATCCCGTGATGAACTGGGTATGGAATCCTTTGAATCTCAACAGGGGAGAATGATTGACCTTATAAATTCATTTAATGGAAATTATATTGTTGTAAGCCATTCATTTCCGATCAAATGTGCGCTTTCTCATTTCCTTGATCTGGGAGAACAGGAAAGTTTTGGCATAGATATTAGGCATGCTTCTATGTCAGTCATCAACTGTGAAATAGGAAAGGTATTATCAATCGGTTCATTGCTCCTATCCAATCAAATAAAGAAAATTCTGAATGATTAATTCAATTTAATCGGCTTTCCATGTGGGCAGGTCTGTGGCTGCCCTAGACTTTTAAATAATTTTTGTACAGAGGTGTCATCCATTAAGTAGTCAATTTTTTCTATCTGCTGACATGCCTTATCTGAATTGACGCCGCTCCGGGTGAGTATTAACTCTAATGTCCTATGCGCCATAATTATTTCACTATAAATTGAATTCCCGTATGGTGTTAATGAGATAACCCCGTTGGTTTTTTTTATGATATTTTTGGATTCTAACCTCTTTATCAGCTCAAATGCTGTAGGCGCTTTAATGTCTAGTAGTTCTGCAATGTTGAATAACCTTACTGGAAAACCAGAATTCTCACGTAATGCCACTATGCAATCCCGCTCTTTTCGGGTAATGCTATATTCCATGATATTAGTATAATACTAAAATATATAAAGTTAATTGAACATTTACAAATATGAAAATGCACTGTATAATTTGGCCCTATAGCCACATATTATTATCCTCAAGATTGTCTAAGAGTTCTTTGCTTATTCCTTTCTGGACGAGATAGTATTTATTCGGGATTATTTCCATTTCTATCGCGTTATCAATTATGTTTTTTAACGGTACGTAACGCATACCTTTATAGGAGAAATTGCCAAAGATCCATGGTGGTATGTCAAAGTAGTTTGGGATACTATGAGGAACTGCCTTTTCAAGAACTTTATCCAGTATAGATGCTATCTTTTCATTGTAATACCATTTTTTGAAAAATAAGTTATTACTTGCCCTGGGCTCATAGATGTTCCAGGTAATTCCGTATCTTGTTTCTTTTCCAGTAAATACGGCATTTCCGCCAAAATCATCTATGACCGTTTTTGGCGGGTCTTCCTCTATGCCTGTGACAGCATTGATTACTTTTATATGCGGATTTGCTTTTATTTTTATATAATTGCTTATTAGTGATTCCAGTTCAATAATTTGTGTAGATGAAAGATCGTAATCATTCTCCAGCTGCATGGATAAATCTATGTAATATTCCACAACCGAATCTTGGGGCGGGTTATTTATCAATTTCAGATAGTAAAAATAACGTTCACCATTCATGCTGCACCACAAAATAATAAATCAATGACAATATTTAACATTATCGTTTAATATTCTAAACATATTATCCCGGAAAAAATAAGTAAAATTAAAAAAATCACTAATAAATTATAATTCATAATACAAATATTTGCCCTGAAAATGCTTTATATTGCATTTTAAATAGGGGTAAGCAATTATTAAGAAATGAAAATAGGCGTTATTGATAATGGCGGCCAGTGGACACATAGAGAATGGAGGGTTATCAAGTCTCTGGATGTGGACGCTGAGATATACCCGAACACGGTTGAAACTAACAAACTGGATAATCTTGATGGACTTGTTCTATCAGGTGGACCCGCAAGCATCCAATCAGAAATAGGGAAACTGGGTTTTATCAAGGAATATATCGAGTTACATAATTATCCTGTTCTTGGAATATGTGCCGGTGCACAGTTTATAGCCCTGAACTCTGGGGGCACTGTTGATAAAGCAATTCATCCTGAGTATGGTAAAAAGAATGTGATATTCAATAGAAGTGAATCAATTTTTGAAGGTATACCGAAGAATATCAGTGTGTGGGAAAATCATAACGACGAAATTAAGGTTCTACCAGAAGAATATATTCTTTGTGCATCTTCAGATTCATGCAGGGTTCAGGCCTTTTATCATAAAAGCAAGGATATATTTGCAGTGCAATTCCATCCAGAGGTAAATAACACTGAATTCGGCACTGAAATTTTTAAAAATTTTATAAATGCTTGCAGAAAATAGCCGGGTAATTAATATGCTTATTTTAAAATCAGATACATTAACAGGAATACTGGATGGCAAAAATCTAATAGCCTACATTGGAAATGAGAAAATACACCTGCCAAGGAATGCTATTATAGAGCCAGGGGACACTATTAAAATAAAAAATAGAGAATTTATAGCATTGAATCCCGACCCTGTATTTTTCCCTGAGGTATCTGGAAGAAGCACACAGGTAATTCTTCCATTTGACGCTTCATATATAATTTATGCTACCGGTATATCTCCAGGAAAAATGGTTCTGGAAGCAGGAATTGGAACCGGCTCTCTCAGTTTTGGAATTCTCAAAGCTATAGGAGGTAATGGCAAACTTACCAGCATGGATATAAATGAGGAAAGTATTGCTACTGCCAGAGAAAATATCGCCAGATTCTTACCCGTTGAAAACTGGGATACTTATAACGGGGATATCCGAACGACTGTGCTGGATGAAAAATTCGATGTGGCAATTCTTGATATCCCGGATCCATGGAATGCTATAGAGAATATAAGAAAGTGTATGAAACCGGGATCTTTTCTTGTTACATATTCTCCGAATTTCAATCAGGCTGAAAAGAATGTAATTACAATGAAAAAACATAGATATTATGTACTGGAAACTGTAGAGCTTATTAAAAGAAATATAATAGTCAGGGAAAATGCCACCCGGCCTGACAATAATATCATAGATCACACTGCATTCATAACAATAGCTGTGATGCAATCCATGGTGTAATTTTTATTTTAAAACCTTAACTCACTGATTCTTAGGTAATAGTTACCCATACCTTTTATTTCCTCATTATTTTACTATATTTCGATAGGGAATGTTAATATATTACTATTACCTATTAGGGAATATATGGAGAATTGGGTAAGGAAGGTTCTGGAAAAGGAAAATCTAAGGAACGTTGAGGTCAAGAAGATAGGGAATAATTATTATGCCTACAGTGTGAGCAGTGTATATGACAAGGAGAAGAAGAGGCCAAGGAAGGTATCCGGCAAGTACATTGGGAAAATAACTGAATCAGGAATAATAAGGAAGATTAAAAGGAATATAAGGACAGTATTCGAATACGGGAATTCACAGATGATATATAATATAATACAGGACATAGCTGCACCACTGAGGAAATACTTTTCATCTGCCAATGAGATAATGGCCATGGCATCGGTAAAGGCAGTAAGGAATATCCCGCTGAAGTACATTGATGATGCATATTCAAAACTGTACATGTCAAGAATGATTGATGCATCATTGTCACATTCCACCATAGCAATGAAATTAAGGGAGATAGGTTCAGACTTAAAAGCACAGCATGAATTCTTTAAAGAGATGATTGATGATGGCAATACATATCTGTATGACCTGTCATCCATATTCTCATACTCAGAGAATACAA
>JAKAAE010000060.1 GCA_021797225.1 Thermoplasmata archaeon
TTCTGAGAGTAAATAATAAATCTTATTTTAATGGAAAATAAATATTTAAGAACTTATAATAAAATATTTTTATTAAATGCTTATCACTGTATATGAATAAGATAATTTTAAATGTGGACACCGGTGTGGATGATGCCATGGCCATGATTCTTCTGAAAAGGAATGGAATAACACCGGAATTCATTGTTGCCCAGTCCGGAAATTCCTCGCTGGAAAATACATACAGAAATACTGTGGGTATAGCAGATATCCTTGATCTCGACTGCCCGGTATATCCAGGGTCTTACACTCCTATTGTAAAACCCGAATTTTATGAGGAATTTCATGGCAAAAATGGGCTTGCATGCTATAAATTTCCGGATGCACCATTAAAGGATACCGAAAATGGCATAATAAAGATGTATGAAGCTCTGAAACATGGAAAATATCATGTCCTTTCCACTTCCCCCCTGACATCCCTTGCGCTTGCTCTTAGATTAGACTCAGAGATAAGAAAAAATATAACAGAAGTAACAATCATGGGCGGAGCCTTCAAAAAAACCCAATGGGGCACAGGCAATATGGGGGACGCAGAATTCAATATATTTTATGATCCTGAAGCCGCAAGGATTATATTTGATCTGGACCTGAAAGAAACTATAATCCCGCTTGACCTTACAATGAAACCTGAACTGGCATTAAAACAAATATTAACCGTTAAGGATAAAGGCAGTGTCGGTGATTTTGTCGAAAAAGCAACGGAATTCATGCTGGAAAAGCACGGAAGCTATGAACTGCACGATCCCATCGCAGCCTATTCTATTATTGATCCGGGGGCTTTTAAATTTATTAATGGTAAGATAGATGTAGATTCCGGTGGTGTAACTACTATTAAAGAGAATGTAGAATCTCATCAGCGGATAGCCATTGATATAGACCCAGGGGCTTTCAGAAATGAAATACTGGGGACAATATACCACTGAGTACAAAAATCTTTAATGTTAATAAATATCTACATTTATGAAAAGGTATGATATCTATATCTCTGCCCCTCTTTTCAACGAAATGGAATTAAAATTCAACGAAACCATGAGCAATTTTCTGGAAGAAAGAGGATTTTCCACCTATCTACCACAGAGAGACGGGGGAGAGGATGAAATGCTTTTAAAAGACCCTCAGCTCTGGCCGGAAACCAGCAAAAGAGTTTTTGAACGGGATGTTGAAGCATTGAAAGACGCTTCGGCATTATTGATGATAATGGATGGCAGGGTACCGGATGAAGGCGCATGTGTTGAACTGGGAATGGCGTATGCCTATGGAAAAATTTGCATAGGATTTCAGACTGATACCAGAAGTTTTGCCACAGGCCAGAATAATCTCATGCTTGATCATTCACTCTCGTTTCCTATAGTGCATAACTGGAAAGATCTAAACACTCTCCTTACAAAAATCAAAAATGATATTAAAAAGAATTTTTGAAAAATATCACTGCAGCTAAATAATTTAAATACTCTGTAACTATCTATGAATATGGATGAAGCGCCTGTTTCCCAGGGAAAGATTCGTTCCAGTCTTTATTTAATGTTCAACCGCGATGAATGGGCACAGCGGCGTGGTAATCTTGATATCAAGCTTTCAGCAGATGATGTAAGAAAGGTTCTTGCACTGAACGATAAACTTACAGAATCAGAGGTCAGGGATTTTTATTTCCCCATAACGAGACTGCTCGAGTTATCAATAAACAACAATAGAAACCTGTATATGGAGAGAAACAGATTTATCGGTATTAATCCGGCGAAGGTGCCTTTCATTATCGGCGTCACAGGCAGCGTTGCTGTAGGGAAGAGCACTACATCCAGGTTGCTGAAGACACTGCTGGAAAGAATTAATTCGGATTATAGGATTTATATTGTCTCTACCGATAATTTTCTGAAAAGCAATTCAAGGCTCCAGGAAGAAAATCTCATGGGAAGGAAAGGGTTCCCGGAAAGTTACGATATGCAGAAGCTTATAAGTTTCCTTGTTGATGTTAAATCAGGAAAGACAAGTGTAGAGATCCCTGTATATTCACATCTTAAATATGATATACTGCCGGAAAAGCAGGAAATTATCAATCCAGATATACTGATACTGGAGGGACTTAATATACTCCAGGTAGATCATTCAAAAACTGCCAATCAAATATACGTTTCTGATTTCCTGGACTTTTCTATCTTTATTGATTCAAACATAGATTATATCAAACAATGGTTTATAGAACGATTCTTCCTGCTCATGGAAACCGCATTCCGGGATAAAAATTCCTATTTCCAGAAATATTCAAAGTTTACCCGGGAAGAAGCCGTTGAAACCGCCTCGAAAATATGGGATGACATCAATGGTAAAAATTATGAGGAGAATATTGTTAAAACAAGATACCGGGCAGAATTGATTATTGAAAAGGGAAGAGATCATAGTATAGAAAAGATAATGATGAAGAAGCTTTAGATTTTACAAATTATTTATTTTGCCTTTCCCATGAGCGTAAATATTTTATTCTCTGCATTCCTCAGAATTGTGGAGACACGGGCCTTAGATATGCCAGCAATCTCAGCTATTCCCTGCATGTTTACTCTTCTCGGGCTTTTAAAAAATCCCTGTGAAAGACAGATATTCAGTATTCTCGATTCTACTGGAGAGAGAATATTATAAAGACTTCCGAGGGGAAGATGGCCTATCATGTCATTTTCATTAAGCTCTCTCAAAGTGAGAATTTTTATATTGTTATTACCATTTATTCCTCTCTGCAGCTCCTTTATAGTTTCACTCCTGGCCATGAGGTAGTAGGATTCCGTTCCGTTGGAAACTTCTGCATTTATGACATTTATCCCAGGAAGGGATACCTTTTCTATAATTGATCCAGAATATGGAACCGACATGGAGAGGAGATATGTTTTTTTTATATCAGTCCTTGAAATAGAAAGTTGGCTGATATTATACTTGTTTCGTATGCTATTGACAAATTGCCTGATATTTCCATCATAATACACATAACGTACCGCTCGTAGGGTGTTCTCCCTGTTTTCCCGCCAAATCAGGGAATCATGATAATCACTGAATGTATATGCAGTCCAGCAATCTGTATGTCTGATTACCAAATTAAACATGCTTATATTATCATCCATGGCTAATTAACATAAAGAACTATTTAAATATTGCATACATCTATCTATACTCAGAGCCTAATATAATCATTCCATATTTGCATGATTAATTTCATGCGTCAGGTAGTATGATATAGGCAAGCCATTGATATGTAAACAGTTAGATTTAAGTATTAAATTCTTTTGTCTCTTTATGGTAGTTAAGAGTTTTGATAATGACGTTGTAGAGCATCGACTTGAAGTTGTGGGTGTAAACCCCATCCCTAACAGTGCCAGAACAATGTCATCAAGAAAGATACTAATATTCTGGGCTATGGCCAGTGCCTCTGCACTTACACCACTTGTGGGATTCGAGCTTTATGATATGGGAATTCCATTTGCAACGATAGCCATCATTCTGGCCCTGCTCATAGGTATTATACCGGCCGGGCTGGTAGCTGAGATGGGAAGGCAGATTCCGGTGCCTTCTCTCGTGGTTTCAAGAAAGACTTATGGATTCATGACCTCCGGGGCCTATTCCATTGTATTTACGTTCCTGAATATCGGATTTTTCGGTTTGAATGATACTGTTGGAGCGGCAATCATAAGCGGTTTAACCCATTCTAATATCATTATCTGGTATGTCGTTATGGGCATAATCCAGGTTGTTCTCGTGTTATTCGGAGCTAAATGGCTAGAATACTTCTTCAGGTACAGCGCTCCTGTTCTGATAGTAAGTTATATTATCCTTGCATATTTTCTTCTTACAACATACAGTATCAATTTTTCCATGCTCATGCATCCAATAGGCGCTTTTACATGGGGAGGCGCCCTGGATTTCCTTCTGGGCTTTTCAATTCTCGCTTGGTCATATAAAATCTCAACGCAGACCAGATTCGGGCATCCATTCTCAAATACGGACTCCGCATTAAAGAGATTTACGTATTTCATATCCAGTCCAGTAGGAATCATGATTCCCGTATTGCTCATGGGACTAATAGGTCTGGTTGGTAATAGCGTTAATCCCGGTACAGGTTGGAACATCGCAATACTTTCATTCCCCGGATTGCACGGTCTTTTTGGCATAGTGGTATTCATAGCCGCCCTGGGAGTTTCACTTGCCATTATACATACTAATGCAATGAATTTATATCCAGCAACTGCCGATCTTCTGGCAGCCCTACAGCCAGCGTTTAAGAAGAAGCCAAATGAAAAAATGGCTCAGCCAATAGCAACTATCCTTCTGGGAGCTGGAGGCATAATACTGGCGATAGCAGGAATTCTCGGCCACATAGAGACATTCATAGACACACTTGCTGCAATAATATTTCCATTCACATTCATACTCATATTCGACTGGTTCGTACATTTAAGGCACACAACAAAGATTGCCGATTATTATAACATACCGAAATCAGTTTTCATGAATTTCAGGATAGATGCACTCATTCCTGCACTGATAGGGACAGTAATTGCAATATTCGGGATAGGGCCATATGATTTCATATTCAATTACTTCCCCGAGGCACTCTTCGGATCACTTGTGGGCCTTCTACTCTATATTGGAGTTTACTGTGGTTATACTTCGAAGCACATAAATGCCAGAGAACAGTATAATGAAAATGTTAATTATGCAGATTTTGAAACAGAATAATTTTTATTTTTAAATTTGTTTTTATAAATAAATATATATAGTATATATAAATCCTTGAATGTATCTCAGTAATGCTTTTTAACATGGCTGTTTAATGCTGTGTATTTCATCAGGAGGGTCTATTATGTCTAATGGTAAATTTATAGGATTTACAGGAAATGAAATATTGCAGGTTTCGGCTGCATGGGGCGGATGGATACTGGACGGATACACATCCATTGCATACCTTCTTGTTTTCTCTTATATGAGCGTCCTGATATTCCCAAAATATCTAGGTTATCTGGCACTGGTACTCACACTTCTGCCTGTGACTTTTGGTGCAGCTGCGAGGTCTTTCGGATCTGCAATTCTTGGCAACTTCATCGGGGACAGGAAGGGTAGAAAGAATATGTTGAGCATTTCCATTGTCGGTTTCTCTATATTATCAGCTGCTATCGGGCTAATTCCCACCTATTCACAGGCTGGAATTGCATCACCTGTACTACTTTATGTACTTCTGTTTCTTGATGGAATATTTGCAGGCGCAGAATATGGCGGGGGAACGGCCTTATCAATGGAGAGTGTAAGGCCGGAAAAAAGGGAACAGGCAGGAGCATTTGTCCAGTCAGGTTATGGAACAGGATACTTTCTTATAGTATTTGTCGACATACTTCTATTAAGTGCAATGGGGACTGCAGCATTTGCCTCATACGGATGGAGAATACTGATGCTGACATCAATAATTCCAGGAATTATTACACTGATAATCAGGCGCCTGTCGAAGGAGACAAAGGTATTTGACGAAATGAAGAAAAGCAATGAGGTCGAAAAATCCCCCGTAAGAAAAATGTTCAAAAACGGAAGAAGTTTAGCATTCGGGTTGATGATTACATCCGGACTTCTGTTCATGAATACTGCTACTGGTTCCTTTTACCCTGTTATAGGCAGCGATGACTTCCTGAATCTTGGATCAGGTCTTTTATACGCTCTGCTGGTAATTAATTTCTTCTCACTTCTGGGTGTATGGAGCGGCGGAATTCTGGCAAGAGGTTTCCAGGATAGAAGGATTCCCATGCTGATATTTTCTGTAATATTTACTGTGCCCACCGCATTATTTGTAATCTTCGGTTACACTACAAATCTATTTATGTTTACCCTGGTCTTTTCAATTCAGCTGTTTCTGGAAGCGCTCATATTCTCAGCGCTCCCTGTATTCCTGGCAGAATCATTCAGCAAAAGATTCCGTTCAACTGCTATCGGTGTAATATATAACGGAGGTGCCATATTCGGGGGAACTGCCATAGTTTTACTCACTGCACCGGCCCATATAATAAATATCAAAACTCTCTGGATTGTGGAGATGTACATAGCAGGAATCGTTCTCATACTGGGACTTGTACTCTATGGCAAGCAGGATCGTTCAGTTGATCCGATAACTGAATAAGCAATAAAGCAACGTTATGAATTATTTTATTTATAAATGTAATGGATATCTTCAGGAATACTATCCTTATACGTTTCCAGAAACTGCTTATCTTTTTGATTATCCCTGAGTTCCCTGCGTAGCATTACGGGTATTTCATCCTTTACCGGATACCAGGATCTGCAATTACCACACAGAATTATCCCATTGTTATATTCCATAGAATCAGTTTTGCCCATTGTTACCTTTCTACTTCCGTTGCACGAATAGCGCAATGTCCCTGTTTTGGTGAATATAAAAATTTCAAAGTTTGATTTTCCACATTCCGGGCACTGTAAAACTTCTATGAATCTATCCTCCATTAAGAAATATCCATTGATAATATAAATATCTGCTCTTTTACGTTACAGCATATTATAAATATATTAATATCCTTAAATGTTATCTTTATTGATGGATGAGTTTGATAAAACCGGCGTGACCGACCGTGAATTGAATTCTATATATAATAAGATTCCGGAGGGATATGACAGGGCAAATGCATACATATCCTTTTTCCAGGATGTTAAGTGGAGAACATTCATTACCAAACAGATTATTGTAAATTATAAACCTGAAAAAATACTTGATGCCGCCTGTGGAAAGGGTGAACTTACATTCACCATCAGGCAGTTCTCAGAGGCTTTCACGGTAATGAGCGATTACTCGGAGAACATGCTTAAAAATTCTATTGTCAGTGGCAATATGGTATTAGCCTCTTTCGATAATCTCCCATTCAAGGACAATTCATTCGATTCTGTCATGAGCACTTTTGCATTACATGCTGCAGATAGTATTGAGCCGGTTGTAAAGGAATTCGCAAGGGTAACATCAAATTCAGTAGGTATTATAGCCATGGGAAAATCAGACAACCGTTTCTTCCGGTTTATCTCTGGTGTATATCTTAAATATATACAGCCCTATATGGCAATACTGGGCAAGGAAAAGCCATCAGATTACAGGTTTATATATTATATCTATAAGAGAATACCGAAAAATTCTGAAATAAAGGCAATTTTTGAGAAGTATTTTGTTCTGGATTTTTTTCATGAGAAAGCATTCGGAACTGTTTACATTGTATCAGGTAGAAAAAAATAATTTTTATTGCTATATCAATAAATTCTGGAATGAATGGCATTTTATTAACATGTCAACCTACTGATTATTATAAATGCAGCAATTTCTCTGGCATGGTACGAATATATATTTCAGCTCCATTATTCAACAGGATGGAAAAAGAATTCAATGCTTATATTGATGAACGTTTAAGGTCAATGGGCTTTGAAACATATCTGCCACAGCGGGATGGCTATGAAGCCTCCTCTCTTTATGATTCCGGAACCATGTGGGAAGATATAAAATCAAAGATCTTCAAAAAGGATGTTGAAGAGCTGAAAAGGTCCGAAATTCTCTTCATGGTGCTGGATGGTAGAGTTCCAGACGAAGGTGCATGCGTTGAGCTCGGCATGGCATACACCCTGGGAAAGACCTGCATAGGTGTTCAGACGGATAGCAGAAAATTCCAGATGGATAATAACAATCCCATGATCGATGGATCACTGAACGGGGGACTTTTTTATTCTCTTGAGGATGCATTCAAACAGCTGCAAAATCAGGTTTATAAAAAAATATAAGCCAACCATTCTTCTACCTGTCCCAGAATCAGGAATCCATAAATTATCGGTTATTATTCTTTAAATAATTTTTCGAAAATATATCCCGATTCAAACTCCGGGAACGGTTTAAGAGTTATATATCTGGCAATGCCTTCAGGTGCACATGTCAACCCGGTATCTGTATAATTAAAGGCATTTCCGGATAAAACAGTATAATTATCCAGTTTGCCTTTATAAAAAGAAACATTGGCAGAACCCTTCCTGTATACCTTTTGTTGATTATGTTCGAATTTCCACTGTTTGTTCACAAATCCTTTTAATTCTGTACTTTTATAAATATAATCTGAAATATCAACCCCACCGGAAAAGAAATAAAATTTGGTGATTGCTTTCATTCCAAAAGAGTCCATAAGCTTTATGGATGAATAATTTGACGTTTCCACAAGTCCACGGATGGATTTACAGCCATTCATTTTTGCAAATTCACAGGCAAAATTCATCAAGCGTGTTCCCATGTGCTTTCTTCTAGAATCAGGGGTTATACGTAATCCACTGAACCATAGAGCGCCATCGTCCAGTTTATCCAGTTTGATAAAACCTTGAATTTTATCCTCTATAATTACGTATACATTTCCATCATCCAGATAGGACGGGCCGTAACTTGCATTTATATAATCATCATAACCTGCTTTTGCCGAAATACTGCTTATATAATCCCAGTCATTTTGATCGGCCTGCCTTATCATAGGGGTAGAATTTTATCCTGTTCATAATATTTCCGATGCCTCTGTTATTTCTCATTGGAACCTTTAACTTTT
>JAKAAE010000003.1 GCA_021797225.1 Thermoplasmata archaeon
CTTTATCATCTCCATGGGAAGAAGGTGTAATATAATTATGAAGGGCAATGGATGATCAACAGTTAAGGCCAATAAGTTACAGGCATTCGATGTGCATTGATAGCTTCAGCCATGGAGTTAAAGTATGTTTCTCCTCATGAACCGGATAAAATATTCAGTTATGTGTTACTTATAGCACTACAGTCATGGCGATTCATGCATCTAATGGATAGAATAACATGATGTTTTCGTGTTAAAGGGCTGTATTACATTATCTGCTATTAACACATGCGGAGAGTCTGGTCAATAGAAAAGAATTTATATATGCTGGATAGATACCTTCCTATAATGGATATACTTCAGGCTATCGGCCTTGCTTTAATTGCTATAGGTCTCGTTTACGTGATTTACCAGTTTCCTATTTTATATTACGGATACCGTGATTTTACGAAATACGATATAGATTTTGCAGGTCTTGACGGTAAACAATTTGCAGGGTTTAAGATGTATAAACCGCTGGTTAGCATAATAGTCCCGGCGAAGAATGAGGAAACAGTTATATCCAGAACAATAGAATCAATTTTAAACCAATCCTATACAAACTTTGAACTGTTTGTTGTTGTAGACAATTCCAGTGATAACACATATAAAGTAGCCAGAGAATTTGAAAACAAGGACAGCAGGGTAAAGGTATTCAACAGACCAGATGGAAAGAGCAAGGCTTCTGCACTGAATTTCTGCTTCGAAAAATCAAGAGGAGAAATTATCGCAACATACGATGCAGATACCATGCTTCTGAGAAATACTCTTGAAAATGCCGTTTACGGTATGAATTATTTCAATGTGGATGTTTTACAGGGTTATAATTCCTATATAAATAGAGAGGAAAATATATTTACAAGACTTGCAGTTATCGACGAAATACTGGTAAAGGCAACATTAATCGGAAGAACGCATTTGAACCTTTTTGTGCCGGTTGCAGGGTCAAATCAGTATTTCAAAAGGCACGTTATAAAAAATATCGGTGGCTGGAATGAGAAATTCCTTACAGAAGACCTAGAAAGTTCAGTACGTATATCAAATGCACGGTATAAATCCGCATACCTGAGCAGTGCTAAGGCACTTCAGGAAACCCCAGCATCATATTCTGAATACTTCAAGCAGAGAACCAGATGGTTGAGGGGATATCATCAGGTTTTCCTGCACTCAAAAAAGAGGCTAAGCACATTCACGGACTTCGATGCATTGATGATTGTTCTGGCTCCAACATTTTCAGGCATACTATTCTTCGGATGGCTATATATATCATTACTCAATTTTTATAATCCCTTCGTGCATTCAATGAGAACATATTTTATTTCCCTTATAGTTATATCTCTTGCAATATACCTGGCTGCTTTCATACTTGTGTTGATCAAAAAGAAGCAGAATGCAATTTATCTGCCCCTTATTTATGTGTATCTTACCATAAATTCACTTATTTCAATATACACCATGTTCCTTGAAATCACAGGTGCAAAACGTGTATGGCATAAGGTCAAGAAAACCGGAAAGACAACAATTTAATAATTACCTTTTCATATCTGGATATGGTACTGGACTCTTACAGAAAAAATGCAGATAAATTTTTGAATCCAATCACAGAAAAATTTTCGGGGATGAATCCCAATACTGTTTCCGTACTTTCACTTGTTCTTGCAGGTCTTGGAGGTTTATCATACTATCTTGGGCATTACTTTCTACTGCTTGCATTTATATTAATAATTCTATCAGCATTATTTGATGCCCTTGATGGAAAAATAGCAAGATTAAAGAATATATCATCTAAAAAAGGTGATATGCTTGACCATGTATTCGATCGTTATTCAGATATGTTTATTGTTCTGGGAATGACCTTTTCCATTTATGGAAATATATATCTTGGGCTTTTCGCAATACTGGGAATTCTTCTGACCAGCTATATGGGAACCCAGTCACAGGCACTGGGCTTAAAGAGGAATTATTCGGGCATAGCGGGCAGGGCAGACCGGCTTGTATTAATCATAATATTCGCCTTGGTGCAATTTTTTATAACCGCACATTTCGCTATTTATTCAATAGAAATATATGCAACCGGCATGCTTCTCATATGGTTTGGCCTTGCAGGGAATATAAATGCAATAACCAGGTTTTTCCATATGTATAAAAATTTATAAATTTTTTAAAAACGTTTCATATTCTTTATTATATTCTTTTGCGGCTTCCTGTTTCCTTGATTCAGAAAATACACGGACAATTTTTTCTGTTCCGGACGGTCTTATAAGTGTCCATCCATCAGTATCATAAATTTTTATACCATCTGTAAAATCAAACATTTTTCCGGTGAATTTTTTTGTTATAAGTTCTTTTATTTCTTCCCACTCCCTTTTTCGTGGAACCGATGTTTTTACCATATAATACTCCGGAATGTCCTTCAAAAGCTCTGATAGGGGTTTGTTCTCCCTGGCAAGCAAATCCAGCATCAGTGCCATAGTCATTGCCCCATCCCTGCAGTACTGGTGCTTTCCGTATATGATTCCGCCGTTCTCTTCTCCCCCTATTGTCACCTTATTGTCAATCATGGCACGGGCTACTATAGGTGCACCCACCCTTGTAAGGATTAATTTTGCTCCCTTTTCAGTGCATATCTCGCTCAGAGCATCGGAACTGCTCACCGGCGTGACAACAGAATCACCTCTTTTAATAGTATGTTTTACAATAAGTGCCAGACTCCTGTCACCATCCACAAAATTTCCCTTTTCATCTATAAAAACACATCTGTCTGCATCCCCATCATGGGCTATTCCTATGCTGAATTTTCCCGTCTTCATTATGGATATAAGATCAGAAAGGTTCTCCGGTTTCGGCTCTGAATTTCTAGATGAAAACTTTCCATCAGGGTTGGCATTCAGTGATACAGGATGACAGTTGAGCCTTGTAAGTATCTCCGGGCTTGTATAGTATGATGCCCCGTTGCCCGTATCGATTGCCACCCTCAAATTACTCTTTGCTATGGTTTTTGAATTAACAGAGGTTACAATACTATTCATATAAAGGTCTATACCTGTATTATCATCACTGTACCTCCC
Source organism: Thermoplasmata archaeon (assembly GCA_021797225.1). Next base: position 3,087 of record JAKAAE010000003.1, read on the forward strand.
TATCTTATCCCAGTCTGCCAGTTTATATTTCCGGTTTTCATATACATCTTCTATTTTTACCTCTGTTTCCTCATCAATCTCAGTACCGTCACTGTCTATTGCCTTTATTCCATTATACTGCGGGGGATTATGCGAGGCTGTTATCATTATGCCGGGAATATGATTCTCTCTGCAGTAATACTGAAGACCTGGAGTGGGTAACACCCCGATATACACTATATCTGATCCGGTGGACATTGCACCGGACGCAACTGCAAATAAAAACATATCTCCACTGATTCTGGTATCTCGTGCGATTGCTATTCTGGGAGATTTAAAAAATGTGCCTATTGACCTGCCAATGCCTGTTGCAAGATCCAGCGTCAGATCCTGATTGGGGACCCCTCTAATTCCATTTGTGCCGAACAACTGCGGTGTTTTCATTATTAAGGATAGTGATATATTATAATAAGTTTTTATCCTGTATATCGTACGTGTTTCCACGCCAATTGATATTTTTCATTCTTTTTGCTATAATGAGGTTGACCATATATATTACAGGAAGTATTATGGCACCAATTATGTTTACAGGTTTTATAGTTTTCAATCTGCGGAGCATGTTGTATATATATATTGCCGACGGAATTAAAAAGAGAAAATAATATGCACTATAAAATATCCCCATGAATATTGCCGACAGGAAGAGTAACATATAAGACCCGTAAAACAGCATGCCATAATAATACACCCTTGGAGACGCAGATATGGAAAGTGCGGTTTGCCTGTTTGCCCATTCAAAGAATACATCAAAATTATCCGGAGAATATATATCCGGTCTGGCAGAATCCACATAATATATTTTTTTCCCTTTACTTTTGCAGATTTTGGTCAGTGCCGTATCATCTGATATATGCTCACTGAAAAAATCCATTGAATTCTCTATAAGTTCTCTTTTGAATGCAAGTGATCCACCCCAGCCGAATCTTGTCAGTTTTGATTCCATGAGCCCCATTCCCACGAATCCCCATATTTCCTTTATTTCAGACCAGAAACCTCCCCTTGGTTCGAAATATGGAAACGTTGTTGAGATACCGGCATCTGCACTTTTAAGTGGCATAACCATATTCAATAGCCAGTTATTGTTTACTTCTATGTCAGAATCGGCAAGCAAATAAACGTCATAATCTTTATATGCTTCAATTGCGGTGCTTATAGCTCTTACTTTTCCGCTGCATTTCCTGCAATTATATGAACTTATTATATATTCTATTCCGAGCTTGTTGATTATTTTTAAAGAATCATCCTGTTCAGAATCAATAACGCATATCATTTGAAAATTCTCGTATTTTTGTTTCTGAACTGATTCTAAATTTTGTTGCAAGGAATAATCAATACCCCGTACCGGCATTATAACCAGTGTTTTTGGCCTGAAATCATTTACAATATCCTCACTGTGATATTTGTGAGATTCAATGTAAAGAAAACCCGATGATATGAGTATTAGAATTCCTGTATAAAAAATAATTAAAATATAAAAAATCAACATTTTATATTAATGTAACGTCTCTTGTGTCTACCTGGCTCACACCCTGTACTGAGGATATTGCAGTTTCCACTGAATCTATTTTTCCCTCCTCGTCCGGAACGATAACGGAAAACATCAATGCACTCAGGCCAAAGCCTATTTCTTCCTCCTTTATCTCATTAATCTTGCATAATTTATCAATCACATTTGTTATTTCATTTTTGAGAACACCAAGATCTATTTCAACAGATTCCGGCAGTACTCTCAACTGAACCATCACGTCTCCCATAATATCACGGTCCGATAAAACCACATTTCGGGCATTCATATTTTGTAGAATGCTCTCTGCACTGCTTGCATCTACCAATCATTTCCTCCCCGCAATTGGGGCATTCAAATATTGAGTATCCAACTTCCACAAGGCCTATACCGCAGGAAGTACATGTTTCTTTTGTGTTTATTTTAATCACTCTCTGGGAGTTTATTAAATAAACCTATTTAACTTTTATATATTATACATTGTGACTTCTTCAAAATGGAAAACAAATATTGCATAAACTAATTTAGTACCTTATTATTATCCTTTATGGAAATATTATTCGGAAATAAACGTGAAAAGTTAGATGAAGAAAAATATTTTGTTGCATCACAGGAACCATTATACTATGGGCTCATAATAAATCCATCACAGGAGTTATGGGGCTATATGGTGGAAAATCATAGCATAAAAAGCGATATAAATGGGAAAATTGCAGAATATTCCATTCCTTATAGAATTGATGTTGGAGAAAACACAATATTTTTTATTAAATTGATGGAAAATTATTAAATGCCGAATATTTGCGGTATAAATCCATCTACAAAATTTAGAACTATGGCAATCAAAAATACTGCTGCGAAGAGTTTGCTGTTCCAGTAAAATACCTTGCTGCCATCCAGTGGTGGGAATGGAATCAGATTGAACAGAGCGAACCACAGATTTAACCATGCAACCCATAGAAGTATAGTTCCTGCAATAGGCCCGAAAGGGATGAACATAAAGGCAAGAAACGCAATGATTCCTATAAATATATTCGTGGCAGGACCTGCAAGGGCGATTTTACCCTCACTTTCCCTGTCGTATAAACCAGCGAACTGAACTGCTCCCGGAGCCGCAAATATAAATCCAAATATGGAAGTTACCAGTGCCATGAGGATTCCTACGGGCCATAACTTGAAGAATGCTACTGCACCCAGCCTCCTTGCCACTGTTCTGTGAGCCATTTCATGCATTAGAAAAGCGGTCACTGTTACCGAAAATCCTATCAGAATATTTATTTCAAATCTGTTTGCGCTTACAGCTCTGAGACCCCCATTGATCATAAGCGTAAATGCAATTGTAAGAACTATAACTGCTATTATTATATCGTTAGATTCATTGTTTCTGCTGTACATCATTTAAATTGCTCCCTTCTTTATTTTTTCAGATATGGCTATAGAATCAAGAATACCAATATCGTATTTTATCATTGCCTCAATGATTCCCGGCACATCTTTTCTATTTGCGTCGGAAGTAAACTTCCAGTTTCCATGTAACGAGGATTTATAATATCCATCCATTGCTCTTCCTATAAATACATAAAAATTTTTTGCTATTATTACGTCATCGGTTACATTGTATATATCATGTATTTTAATTTTATTAAGAGATAAAATGCCCGTTTCCTTAAGTCTCTTTATTATATTTCTTGACCGTTCGTTGTAATCTTCCCTTCCTATGTATGTATATGGCATGTCATTGGTTATAAAATTGTAAACATCAGTGGATATGTAACCGGGAATATATTTCTGCATCTCATGAAAATTAAAAATTGTATTATTTTCGATTTCCATTTTGAAAATATCGCCTGCAAACTTCAAAATTATTCTTGTTCTATATGAAGCTTTAATTTTTGTCTCTATATTATTTTTTATATCCTCTGTAATGAGATCTGAATATTCTTTCATTGCAACCCTGGCGCCCACATAGTTGAATAGTTTTATTTCCGCATCTATGAAATATTCTATATTTCTGGCATCTATAAATTCTGCATTATTTCCACAAATATTAACAACGGATGCATAATCCTTTAAAGTATATGCTGTTTTGATCATCCTGTTGAATGAAGATTTTGATTTATTGTTATGATAATTTTCATAGGATAGTTTAAGTGCCTCATCTTCCTGATTGTTGAGAATTAGAGCATTGATAAGTTTGTCCAGATTAGCAGTCTCTAAAGGGTATGAGCCGGTTAATTTCTTTAAAATATCAATTTCGTAGCTATATAGCTCCATTTCATGGAATTTCCCTGCCAGTAACTCGCCCATAATTTTATCCCCTGTTTTTCGGAATAATTCTAGCATGAATTCTTTCAATGACATGGTTTCCCACGCAAAATTAATAGCAAATTGCAGAATTTTTGTATTACTGTAATGGTTCTGTATAATCTCCCTGATAGATGTATATTCCTTTCTGTAATAATAAAAAAGTAACAAATCAAACCACTCATTTCTGGATTCCATATCACCAATTATTTTCTGTGAAATTATGTTTCCTGTTGAAATCTCCTGAAACACTGGGTTCTTTTCTGCTTTACGGTTTCTAATATAGGCAGCATTAAAATATTCAAGAGTTTTTTTATAAATTCTTTTACTGTAGTAATAGCTGCAGAGTATAATATAAGATACATATTTTTTAACTGGATAATATTCTAGGAAAGTTATCGCAATCTTTTCATTTCTGGATTTCAATAAGGAATAATGTTTTACAATATCATTTGAAGTTCCTCCATGCAGAACCGAAAGTGCCGAAAACTTCAACTTGATTTTATATGAATCCATGCAGTATGCCTTTAACCTGTACATTCCCGTATTCTTTACATCAGTATCGGTCAGCAATTCTCTGAAGGAATCACTTACCTCGATTTTATTTTTTTCAACAAAATCATCTATCTGAAAGAAGATATCAATGAATCCCTTTTCAATGCATGACTTTATAAAGCTATCTGGTCGTTCATTCCTCTGTAAAGCAATATTAATCCTCAATGCATAAAAATCTATATTTTCCAAAATATTAATGGCCTCATCTACATGTTTCTGAGCTTCGCTGTGACTTGATTCATGTTCATCAATCAATGCCCTGATATAATAATAGAAGGGATCGGGGGACTTATTATTGATTGATTCTATATATATTGCTGCCTGTTTATAGAAACCGTGTCTAATCAGAGCCATGCTGACAGGATAAAGAAAATACTCAGAATCATTTAGGTCTTCCGGTACTATGCCATTCTGAATTGAGTATATGCTTGATATAATTGATCCCACTGTCTGGTATTTCTCAATTCCCATAAGCCCTCTTATATAATTTTTGTTGAATGCAATTTTCTGTATATCATCTGCACTGGCAAGGATGTAAGTACACGCCACAGATTTATTTCTGTAGACTTTTTCCATATATTTTCTGTAATCAACGTTTTTTCTACCCCTGATAAAGAATAGTGCCATTTCTAGCAGAGTACCTGAAATATCAATATTTTCAAATTTTTTTATTCTATTCTCACTCTTTAAAAATTCAAATAAGGTATCAACTACCGGACCTGAATCTAACAGGCTATTATTCTCAGATATACAATTCAGGGCATTATCTATTTTCCCGCTATAAATTAAGGAAGAACAGTATTCTGGCCTGAAATCCGACATTTCAGGATTAGCATCAAGCAACTTTATCAAATCACCATATCTACGATTTTCATATAGGTAACCTACAGCTGTCTTATAATTATATTTATCAGAAATTCCCCTTTCGATGAGAGTTGATGCAAGCCTGTAAGCAGATTCCTGATCATCGATGTTTATATAATATTTAATCAATAATTGAAGAATTTCTGGATCTTCTGCAAATTCTGCTTTATATTTCGCAATATCGGACTCAGCCTCACTGTACATCTCCAGGTTTATTTCAGCTTCGATCTTGTAGAGAATGAATTGCCTCTTGAGATTCGTATTTTTTTCCATTGAAGAAATATAACCTAGGAGCGAATAGTAATCATGCATACTGTATGTAATTTCTATAATGCGATCTAGAACATTTTTGTCTATATTGTAATATATATATTTATAAATTTTCAGGGCGCGTTCGTAATCACCAATATGATAGTATGCATCGGCCAGAATGGCATTTGCCGGAGAAGTTTTATCAGAATTTTTTATTACATAATTATAATCTCCAAGATACGAATAAAAATATGTTAAATCAATATCATCATTGAATATGGAAGTGATTCTATCAAGTAATGTCTTGAGATTATCCTTTTCTTCTCTCTCCTTATACATCTCTGCCAGTTTGATATAGCATTCCTTGGAGCCGGTTACTAAAATACACTGCTGTAATATTTTTTCCAGTGTGCAGTAATCTCTTGAATTTTCTAATGGTTTTATACATTCTTTGAAAGAATTATATTTAAAGGATTCCCTGAAATAGATTTCAAATTTTGATTCGTCATAAATTCCTGCAATGCATAGATATTCTACTGAAGTATCTATATTAACAGAGTTTATTAATTTGTAAAACACTTCATGAACATTTTCCAGATCTAGAAGGTTCCGATTTGTATTAATAAGCTTGAGGAAATCCTCAATATAATTCATATGATAATACATGAATACTCGATATTTCAGTACCGGAACGAGATTGGCATCTATATTATTCAACGCGTTAAATAGTTCTTCCGTGATTTCCTGATTTTTGAAGGCATCCTCAAGAATTTTAGAGATATCTTGATCGTATATGGTCTTAATTCCATCCTGTTCTTTTATAACAAAATTGCTGAAAATGTCTATTGAATTTTTTTCGAGGGCCTTTTTCAATACGGCCTTTAATTTCTTTTTCAGCATCAGATGATCCATGGAGAACATTAACGGTATATTTTAACAGATATTATAATAGTTTATGGTATTATTTAAATAAATAATCCTCTACATGAAAATAATTATAAAATTTCTATAAAGATCAGGTTTTCTGGTCTGTCTATTATTATTTATTCCGGTCTAAACTGCAGCTATCATGAACACATGAACCAGCTTAACAACCTCTATCAGCACATTAAATCCTGTGAACTCATACAACGCTATTCCAATTCCAGCACCGAGGAACATAGAAGATATCAAATATGCAAGAGTTCTTATTCCAAAAAATATCAGGATTCCCGTTACTAAAGCAATCAGTGGTGCATACACACTTGTGGACATGCTTATACCGGAAGAGGAATAATGCACCAGATAAGGGAATAAAAATGCAATAAATCTGGCCCCAAAGATAAATCCGATAATTATACCCACAATAGTTTCAATATCATTTTTTAATTTAATATATTTTTTAATATCCATTTTATATATGTAAATAAATTTATATATTAAATCTTTTTGTTTGTATTTGTCTTTCCCCATTACTGAGTATTAATAACAAATATACATATATATTATACTATAATGTACATTTTAGATTATAATTATATACGAAAAAACAATTAGCTACCATGGAAAACCATTTGCATTCAAATTCAATATCATTGACCGGATTAATATTTCAGGGAATGGGTCAGCTGTCCCCCCTTTTTACATGTATCTGATTTATCAATTTGCAAATTTAATTTTTATTCTATCATTCTTTATAATGATATTCAATCCGGCCATATTTTATCTTACAGGTGTGAATATACCATTTTATTATGGTATAATATTAATTGTAATCATAAGTATTCCTTCATTTTATGCCGTTTACCGTGGAATAGCCCCATCCTTCAAATCACAGATAACAATCAATCTCATAGAAATATTATTTGTTGTTGCCATTTCACTGATAATAATATTCACATCCACTGACAACACATTTGCAGTATTCACTCCGATTTCTGGTTATAAGGATCTCTTCCTCGGGTTCATAACAGGAAGTTTTCTAGCATACACAGGTTATGGCTCGGTGGTTTCACTCGGAGAGAAGGCAGGTGCGCCCAGAAAAAACATTGGACTTTCCATAGTTGTCATGCTTTTGATCATCGGGCTTCTGGACCTTTTAATTTCCTATTCCCCGGTTGTGGGATTTGGGGTAAGTAATACGGGTAATTTCGCAAATACAGTAATTCCTGCATTTATGGTAATAAAAACCCATATAGGCATATACGTTTCAATGTTCTTCCTCCCTTTCAACTTTTTTATAATTTATACGCTTTTCAACATAATAGGTATCGCAACTACCAGAAATATATATTCAATGGCCAGCGATGGCTTCCTGACAGCATCATTTATGAAATTGAATAAATATGGTGCACCGCAGAATGCACTGTTTTTATTATTAGGAATATTCATATCGGTTGCCATGGTTTCCACTTTGATATTTTATTCATCCTTCGGCACATCTGGATTTCTAAACCAGTTCATATTCTATGCTACTATTAGTACACTTTCTACTTTAATGATACATATAATAGTTAATACTGGACTTTTAAGGATTCATAAAATTTTGTTTTTGACTTTGTAATTCCATCAGTATACACAATCATAATACTCATAGCTCTTTATTACGCCATATCTGGACTGGAATTTCTATTTATCTATTCTCCTGTAATTATAGTAGTTTACATTATAATTATAGCCATGATCAGTATCATTATGGGAGCAAAAATAAAAGATATTTATGAAAAAATGCCTATGAAAGAAAGAAGTTAAAAATTATTCTTTCTCCAGTATTTCCATAATGGATTTTGTGTCCATGACCATGGATACTGTAGACATGGACTTGAGCGCTGCTTCATGCATTTCCTTGCTGTGTGAAGAACAGGAATCTGATGCCACAACCGTGTAATAACCGAGATTCCCTGAATCCCTCACACTGGACTCAACTCCTATTTCCGTTGCAATTCCAGTAAAAATAACTGTCTTAATGCCGGCTGCCTTGAACATGTTATCAACGTTTGTTCCTATGAAAAGGCTGGCAGTGTTTTTGTTAATGACATAATCTTCCTTTTCCGGCGCAAGGTCAGGATAAATTTCTGATTCACTCGAATTCGGTGCCATAAAAACAGGAAGTTTTGATGGGTCACTAACTCCAAATCGCTTCATATAACTATATATTCCTGATGGAGCCATATACTGAAAAGGCAGGGGTGTTATCTTTGTGTATAACACAGGAATGTTTTTGTTCCTTGCCAACTCTGTGAGTTTTTTTACGTTCTTTACAAATTCATCCTTATTGAAGATATTGTTAACGAGGCCATTCTGAACATCCCAGTTCACAAGTACAGTATGATCCGGTTTTAGTATCTCTTCTATATTCTCAAATATTGTTTTGTTTCCGAAAGATTTCATACTATTATATTTTCTTATGATATATTGATTTTATGGTATCCTCGAAGATGCAGTCAGAAGAAGCCATGTCTCTGAGAAGCAGTTCCTTTAATATTTTAGACGTTCCCGGTGATTTGCCACCTGTGCTCATGGATATTGTTACATCGCCGATATTAACATTTGCAACCATCATAATATCTGAATTTTCATGGTTTCCAGAATTAATATGTAAAATATTTCTGCTTTCGCAGATACCGGAAATCATATCATTGACTTTCTGGTCATCAGTTGCACAAAGTACCATGAAATATTCATTAGATATATCCTGTTCTTCTACCTTTTTCTGCATAAATTTTATCTTACCACCGATTGAAAGTTCCTTTATAAATTCGGTTGCATCAGGGGATATCACATGGATTGTTACGTCCTCACTCAGGAAAGTTTTTATTTTTCTCTCTGCTATTTTTCCCCCACCGACTATCAGGATTTTTCTGTTTTTTAGAACTATGTTGAAAATCACATAAACCCAATCATAACATTCTATTAATTAATAATTATTTTGGCATCCTGAGGATAAAAACCGCTGAAAGGTTAAATTTTCCTTTTAATGTCATTATATGATCTGTACAGGGATACCAGAAAGGATTCCTTTGTGAGCTTATGCTTATAAGACCATTCCACATCCTTTTCAATATACGATAAATGGCTACTCTTGTTTTCATTGGATATATAAGCATCTCCGTGCATGTATGCAGTTATATTCTTTACTATCTCTTCCGCATCCTGACCCTTCAGCATACCTAAAGACTGCCTTAATTTTATCATGCGTATTTCAGATTCGTATGTTGCCTTTGCAATCTGTTCTACACTCATCCATTTTGTATAGTAATTCAAGAAATCAGTCCAGACTTTCCCATTTTCAAGTAAATTAAAATAATCACTGATTGTTCTTGCAGTAATAGTGAAACCATAGTCTTCCGGATGTTCATATATCAGGGAACCCGGGTCTATGAATGGAGTAAGCGGAGAAACAAATGTATATAATTTCTCCTTATCCTTTGTAAATCTCCTCATTAACTGTTCGCCATACTCCAGATCTCTAGTTACATCATCCATTGTTTGCCCGCTCATTCCGATTGTGAAATACACATCCACCTTTTTGGAGCCGGCTGCAATAGAGTTCTCTATGAAACTTTCGAGGCTTTTATTATCATAAGGCCTTCCATTTTTATTCCTTATTGTTTCACTGGATGATTCCGGGGATATTTCCACAGTAAAATCAGGGAAATTTCTACCGAATTCTTCAATATACTGTTTTCCCGGAGGCACAAAAAATTCAGTTAATAATGGCAAGTCCATATTCCTGTTCTTCATTTCCCTGAATAGTGATGAATAAAATTTTTCTCCTGCACGGTTTATATCGCCGGTAATAAATACAGGACTGCCCAGTATTTCCTGAACTAGTGATATCTCTTCGGCTATAATTTCTGGTTTTCTGTATACAGGTGACACAGCATTGTAATTATTCTTATATGCAAAATTTGACCCACCACAGAATGCACAGTTATAACTGCACCCATGTTCTATTACGGTCATTGCCTCGGTATTTTCTAGCCATGAAGCATAGGGTAAGTGCCCCTTAATATCATGATATTTAATTGCATTTTTCATGAGTATTCCATAGTTAAGGAATACATCGTCTATGGACGATTTTCCTTGCCTATTGTGTACTATTTTACTTCCGTTTCTGTGTACCAAATTCGGAACATTATCAAGATTTTGTGAATTTTCTACGGATTCTGCAAGCTTTACTGTATTTTTTTCCTGCAGGTCACCGGAAAGTATGAAGTCTATATATTCATAGTTCTTCATGATGTCATCAGCAAAATAGGTGGCAGAAAATCCACCAAGCAGCACCTTTGATTCCGGATGCAGGTCTTTTATAATCTTTGCAATTTTTAAAGCACCGTTAACATGGGGCAGCCAGTGAAGGTCAATGCCAAAAATTTCCGATTCCACGTCCTTCAAATACTTTACAGGATCAAATTTACTGGAAGATACCATCATGGCTGCAACATTGCATATCCTGGCATTATAACCCTCTTTTATCAGTGAGTTGAGCATGCTGACAAATCCGATAGGGTACATCTCAAACACGGGGGTAGACGGAATAACATCGCTTATTGGCCCGAGCTTGATATCTCTGGTTCTGAAATCATATATGCTCGGGGCATGTACCAGTGCAACTTCTGTTTTCATAATATCACCAATTTAAAAATATAAAACTGCTGGAAAGGCTGTGAAATTTTTAGGCAATTGCTTTCAAGCATGATATTATTATATAGTTTATTCGGTTAAAAATTTATCGTTTTTAGATGAATGAAAAAAATAAGTTATAAATATTACGGCGGAGCCTGTAAATGCTGATATATTGCAGCATAACCTATAAACAGTGCTATCAGTGCAGTGAGTGCCAGAAGTATGAACCCAATGTAATATAGATATTTTTTGCTCTTGTCAGGTTTCACGAATAAAACCAGAGAGTACACGGCAGATATCCCACTCATAACGTATAATCCCAGGGCACTTACTAGCTCATCTCCTGTTTCGAGCTTGAAATTAATCATTGCGGCGCTTTCGATAAACAGATAAATGCCCAGCATCACGCCAGGGATTGAGATCGATCTGAGGTTTTCCTGTTTGTATATCATCAGGGAACCGGCCATCAGTAGCAATCCCAGTATCATCAGCGGGTCACCGAAAAGCATGTTATATGCACTCAGCGGGCCTGGAAATGGCCAGAACTGGGACATTCTGAAACCGGACGCAAAATCAAAAAATCCGAAAGCAAAGCTCGGAATAACCAGCTCTTTCATATCTTTTCCCTGTGCAGCCATATAAAAATATGCCGCTATCAGGGCAGCACTTATACCTAAACTTAATAGCATTGCAGCCAATGGATCAACAAATCCCATAAAATTACCTGTAAATCTTATTTTCATCCCTTATTAATATACTGTTTTTTTTTATGAATATGTTCAATATAATGTTCATTTTATAGATATATTTCATTAATTGCCTGAAAAATACGTGATGAAAAGGTCTAGAATATCCTCAGCTGCTTTAAAATTCCCTCAAATTTTTGGGTCTACGCAATGCTATGCAATATATCTTACTATAAGTATCCATAAGAAAACTATTATTATTTGTCATTATTTACTTCTATGTTAAGCGAGAATGAAATGGATGTTTTAAAATATGTCAGGGAACTTGCAGAGAACAAAATAAAACCAAGGGCCCGGGAAATAGACGAAAAGATGGAAGTGCCTGAGGATATTATACAAGCAATGAGGGATATGGGTCTGTTTGCCTCGTATATACCTGAAAAATACGGTGGTTATGGTTTAAGCTTTCCATTCCTTGTTGAGGCAATAGAGACCATATCGGAGGCATGTCCCAGTACTGCTCTGGTACTGGATGGGGCCCTCACTCTTTTTGCTGAGCCGCTCATAATGTTCGGCAATGAATCACTGAACAAAAAATATCTTACAGAAATTGCAAAAGGTGCAGTCGGCGGTTTAGCTATTACGGAGCCCGGATCAGGAAGTGATGCAGCATCGATTTCAGCACATGCTGAAAAATGTTCTAGCGGATATAAAATCAATGGGACAAAAACCTTTATTTCCAATGGAAGACTTGCAAAATTTTTTGTGATGGACGCATCAACTGATAAGTCTAGGGGTTATAAGGGAATCACAACATTTGTTGTTGATGCAGATGCCCCAGGCCTTGAAATTAGCAGGGATATACACAAGATGGGCATACGTGGATCCAGCACAGTTGAACTGAATTTTCACGATGTTGTTGTTCCTGAGTCAAATATTGTAGGCGAGTACAACAAAGGCTTTTCAGTTATAATGGATACCCTAGATGCTGGAAGAATAGGAATAGGCGCACAGGCACTGGGAATTGCAAAATCTGCTTTCAGGGAAGCCCTTGAATACATAAATACACGAAAGCAGTTCAACAAAAAAATTATTGATTTTCAGGGAATACAGTTCATGATAGCAGAAATGGAATCAAAAATAAAAGCCTCAGAGCTTCTGATAAGGGAAGCCGCCGAAAAGTGGGAAAAGCATGAGGATACTGTGGAACTGTCATCCATAGCAAAGATGTTTGCCTCCGATACTGCAGTTTATGTAACCGAGAGATCCCTGCAACTTTTTGGAGGATATGGTTACACCACGGACTTCAATGCTGAAAGACATATGAGAGATGCAAAAATTACTCAAATTTATGAGGGGACAAACGAAATTCAGAAAATTATAATAGCCCGTGAAATTATGAAAAATCTATAAGGTTTTTATATTCTTTATTAATTGAAGGATAATGTTAATAGGCCAGAAAGTAGATTTTTCATATAAGGGAACAGAGTATACCGGAACTTTTATAAGTTCTTCAGAAAAAACAATTACGATCAAGCTGGGCAGTGGTTACAATATAACACTGAATAAAAGTTCATTCAGAATCGGGAAACAATATCCTGCCGAATCGCCGGAAAGCAATTCGAAAAGGGAAATATACAGCAAATGCGGGGAAAATGGCATATGCATACTTACAACAGGTGGAACCATAGGCAGTTCCGTGGACTATAAAACCGGAGCAGTAAAACCGGTAAAGGACATATCATATTTGTACAATTTTGTTAATAACATAGATCGGTTCAAACTTTATCATGAAAACATTGAAAATATTCTGAGTGAAAATGTGGATGCCGGCAAATGGATTACTTTTGCCAGGAAGGCACGTGATGCCATGAAGAAGGGCAATTCGGTAATAATATTCCACGGAACCGACACAATGCAGTATTCTGCCTCAGCATTATCTTTCATGTTCGAGGAACAGACGAAACCGGTAATATTTACAGGAAGCCAGAGAAGTTCCGATCGGCCAAGCAGTGATGCTTTTATGAATATAGAGGGATCAATATATTTCGCTTCCATGGATACGGGAGAGGTTGGAATATCCATGCACACAGGCACATCGGACGATTCTATCTCTCTTTACCGTGGAACACGTACAAGAAAGATGCATACAAGCAGTAGGAACGCTTTTACGTCTATCGGAGAATCTCCTGTGGCTAAATATTCAAACGGCAAGGTATCAAAGGAAAATTACATAAAAAAGCCCTCGGAGAATATTGTTCTGAAGGATAAGCTGGACGAAAATGTGGGGCTTGTGTATTTTTATCCCGGAATGAAGGAAGAAGACTTCTACAATCTGTCATATAATAAGAAAGCTGTAATTATAATGGGCACAGGGCTCGGGCACGTATCCTCTGGCGTATTGAATGTAATCAACAAATTATCAAAGGAAACTGCCTTCTTTATGACTTCACAGTGCATATACGGGAATGTTAATATGAATGTGTATTCTACAGGTCGTGATCTTATTCATGCTGGTGTAATTTCCCTTGATAATATGCTCGCAGAAACTGCAATGGTAAAAGCAATGTATATACTTGCAAATTATCCCGATGATTTGAATAAATTAATGAAAGCAAATATGAGGGGGGAAATTGAGGATATAATAAAGTGATAGTTATGAAAATAGGTCTGGAAATACATTTTCAATTAAAAGGAAATAAACTGTTCTGTTCATGCAGTACAGAAGGAACCGATTCAGGTTCCGCGTTCCAGAGAAAGCTCACACCCGTTATGGGTGAGATGGGCAAATTAGATAATGCTGTGGAATATGAAAATATAAGAAACCGTGAATTCCTTTACCGTGTCAGTTCCAACTCCTGTCTGGTGGAGAAAGATGAGGAGCCCCCACACCCGGTTAACCAGGAAGCCCTTAACGATGCTATTGCAATATCCCGGGCACTGAATTGCAAAATTCTCGATTACGCCTCATTCATGAGAAAAATTGTAATAGACGGGTCCAATACATCCGGTTTTCAGAGAACCGGCATTATCGGATTGGACGGTTACATCAGAACATCAAAGGGTCGCGTAAGGATATCAACAATTACACTTGAAGAGGATGCATGCAGGAAAATATCCGAAAAGCATGGAAAGGCTGAATATTCTCTTGACAGGCTGGGCATTCCATTAATAGAGATATCAACGGAGCCGGATATAGTCGATCCGGACCATGCCCTGGAAACAGCGAAAGCCATCGGGCATTTTGTAATGTCCATGGGGAACTTCCGTGGCGAGGTCGACTCAATAAGGCAGGATGTCAATTTTTCAATGGGGTTTGGGCGTGTGGAAATTAAAGGAGTATCAAAACTTTCATTCATTAAAGATACTCTGGACTATGAAATTAAAAGACAGAAATCTCTAAGTGAAATCTCCGGCAAATTCTCCGGAAAGCCTCCAGTAGTAGAAAATTTTGTCGATATAACCGGCATATTCGGAAACACCGGTTCTTCAATGATTAAAAAGGCTATAGATTCAGGCAGGTCCGTTATGAGTGCAAGGCTGCCAGGTTGCAATCATCTCATGAAGCACGGTGATTACCGGCTGGGCAGAGAACTTGCGGACGTGGCCAAAAATTTGGGTATAGGCGGCCTGATGCATTCGGACGAATTTCCCGCTTACGGGCTAACAGATCAGGAATTGAAAGAAATCTATTCATCTGTGGGTAAAAAAGATAACGATGCTGTCATCGTTGTCATAGCTGATAAGTCCTCCATTAAAGCGCTGGGGCCACTCTTAAACCAGCGACTGGATAAGCTCGTGAGAATGAACCTGGAAGAGACCAGGGCTGCAACCCAGTCAGGAGAAACCAGGTATTTGAGGCCACTTGCCGGGAAGGAAAGAATGTATCCTGAAACAGATATACCTGTTATTGAAATTACTGAAGAACATATAAAAAGTATAGAGTATATGGTGCCGAAATCTCTTGACGAAATAAAAAATGAACTTACAGAAACATTCAAGTTATCACAGGTTGAAGCTGAGTCAATCATAAATACCAACATGCTTACATTATTCACAGTTCTTGCAAAGGATTTCAATAATCCTTCCATTTTATCAAGAATTCTACTCCAGATCATACCTGAATTTGAGAAGAAGCGCGGTAAGAAACTTACTCCCGATGAAATAAGAGATATCATGGGCGTTACACTTTCAAGCGGAAATCAGTATAGCAGAGATAATAAAATCACAAGCATCTTCGGAATGGGAAATAGAAAAAAATGGGACAGAAGCACACTGGAACTTGCCATCTCCCTGTATATGCTGAGTAATATACCTCTTTCCGAAATTGAGAACCGCAGAGAACTTACACCTCTGACAGAGGATGAAATCAGAAGAATTATAATGCAACTCAAGACTGAAGAAAATATAAATGAAAAAAATCTCATAGTTATGTTCAGAAAGAAAACAGACCACTCATTCGATCCTAAGATTGTGATTCAAATATTCAAGGAAATGAAAACAGCAGATTAAATATGTACATAATTTGGATACTTTTGTAGCTTAAATTTTAAAATTTTTTGCAGTTATAACGTGGCATTCATCTCTCTGGAAATGCCGGAAAATTCTTATTTTCTTACTATTCGATATAATTAAATAGTCTTGAAAAATATAAGAACAATGATATTGGGATATGCTTCTATGGCGATTACGATAATTATTCTGGTTCTTGCGCTGTATCTTGCATTTAAAATACTCCCGACAATCGGTGCCGGCAGATACAAGAAAGGGGGAATCAGATTCAGCAGGAAGGAAATATCAAGAAATCTATCACTGGAAAATAAGCCTCCGGTTACAGACGATTCCTATCTCAAGCCATATGAAAGCGGAGAGGTTGCTACTGAATACGCCGAGGGCCATATAACAGTACAGTATTATGTTATAATATTCCTATTCATATTATTCGATGTAGATATGCTTTTATTACTACCCTGGGCTTTTGATTTCTACACCTTAGGAATTATTCCGTTCATTGAAACAATAGCTTTTCTTGCCATGCCACTGTTTGCAGTTTTTTATGCATATAAGAAAGGCTATATGAGGTGGATGAAATGAAAACTGGAGAGGCAGGCATAAAAACAACCACGCTGGAGAAGGCTCTGGAATGGGGCAGATCAAACTCACTCTGGCCTCTTACAATGGGACTTGCGTGCTGTGCCATTGAAATGATGGCAACACAGGCTGCTGATGTTGATGTTGCAAGGTTTGGAAGTGAAATATTCAGGAATTCTCCCAGGCAATCTGATCTGATGATTGTCGCAGGAACAACTACAAAACGGATGGCACCCCGGCTCAAGAGGATATATGAGGAAATGCCCTACCCAAAATATGTTATTGCCATGGGGGTCTGTGTAATTCAGGGTGGTCCATACGTCGATGGCTATTCTGTGGTTCTCGGCGTTGATAAGGTTGTTCCGGTGGATGTTTATGTTCCCGGATGCCCTCCTACACCACAGGCTCTTACATACGGGTTGATTACCCTGCAGAAAAAAATCAGAAATGAGACTGACAGGTGATAAAAATGTACAAAATTCTATCTGAAGAAACCGACAAATCAGGAATGAAGATACTGAACATCGACAAATCAGATTTAGTAGAGCTCATGGAAGATTATAAGGGCAGGAGATATTTCCTTTCATCCATAACCGGCGTTGATATGAAAGACCATATTGATGTTATTTACCATATCCATAATTTTGACAAAAACGATTACATATGCGTGAAAATCTCAACCACTGATGAGAAGGTCCCGTCCATTACAAAACTATGGAAGGCCGCAATTGTGGATGAAAGGGAACAGTATGATCTCATGGGAATAACCTTTGAAGGGCATGAAAATCTCAGGCGCATATTACTTCCGGATGAATGGGTTGGTCATCCCCTTAGAAAGGATTACGACCTCAACAAGGTTCAGTACGTCAGTATGGATAGGGATGGGAATGAGCATGTAAGTTTCGATGAGAAAGAGGGTTGGTAATGTCCCACTGGATTGAACTGAATATCGGGCCGGTCCATCCGGCAACACACGGAATTTATAGATTCAGGGTAAAACTTAATGAGGAAACAGTTGAAGATGTGGACATAACCATAGGTTATCTCCATAGAAATGCAGAGAAAATATGTGAATTGAATTATTTCGTAAATAATATGATTTATTTTGACCGTATGGATTATATTGATTCCATGAACATGGAACTTGGTTATCTACGGGCTGTGGAAGCCCTTATGGACATAGAGGTGCCGGAACGTGCACAGTGGATCAGGATGATCATGGCAGAGCTGAACAGAATTGCTGCAAGAATGGTCGGGATAGGTGCTCTTGGGCTAGATGTTGGAATGCTCACGCCATTTTTTCACACATTCCATGAGCGTGAAAAAATACAGAGAATATTTGTTGAAGCTTCCGGTGGCAGGCAGGAAGTTAATTATATGAGCATCGGTGGTGTGTATCAGGATTTCACAGACAAAATAGTAGATGAAATTAAAGCATTTATTGCCGGGTTCAAGGGAAAATTTGAAGAAATAGTAAAAATGTTTACTGATAGCGAAATCTTCTGGCAGAGAAATGTGGGAACCGGCATACTCGAACCTGATATAGCAATGGATTACGGTGTTACCGGACCAATGCTCAGGGCATCCGGCATTCCCTATGATGTGAGGAAAGATTCACCGTATTTATACTATGACAAGGTAAACTTTGATGTTCCCATTGCAAGGACAAAGGACAATATGGGCAGATTTCTTGTAAAAGTAGAAGAATTAAGGCAGTCAGTGAGAATTATCGAGCAGTGCCTTGCAAAACTTCCTGAAGGTCCTTATTTCAATCCCAAGGCAAAGAAATCTGCCATGCTTCTTCTGAAAGGGCAGGGAGACGTATTTACCAGGGTTGAATCAGAAAGTGGGGAATTCGGGGTTTTTATTAGGGGAGACGGAGGAGTTAAGCCATATAGGGTTCACGCCCGTAGCCCATCGTTCAAAAATCTTGCCGTGGTCCCGATTATGACTAAAGGATCACTTATTGCTGACCTTATCATTACTATAGCATCAGTTGATGCTGTTGCTGGAGAGGTGGATAGATGAGCATACTGTTAAGAATTCACCAGTGGCTCTCTTTTCTCGGAAATTTTGCATCATATGGCCTGGCATATCTCTTACAGTCCATTATTGTACTGATTTTTGTTGCAGTTTCTTTTATAGCGTTAATTTACATATTCAGGAAATATATGGCAAGAATCCAGAGAAGGATCGGACCCAATAGGGTCGGTAAATTCGGTCTTCTCCAGTTGATAGCAGATGCACTGAAGCTCATAGGCAAGGAATCTATTTTACCTGAAAATCGGGATGATATGGCATATAAAATAGCTCCTATTATTGTAATGATTGCGACCATACTTGCATTTGTTCTTCTACCATTCGGAGATCTGGCATATTTCGGATCGCTTGCAGTAACACATTCAAAGGTAACCCTGATATTGATGTTCGGTATACTTTCAATCATTCCCATAGGGGAAATACTTGGAGGCATCAGTACCAAAAGCAATTATGCATTACTCGGAACGATGAGGGCTGTTGCTAAAGATATATCCTTTGAAATCCCCATGATGATAAGTGTCCTTGCCATAGTAATAGTATCATCAAGATCATACGTTACAGGAAATGCTATAGCCGGTGGATTCACCCTTTCCGGCATCGTCGAGAATCAAATTATACCCTATGGGATTATAGAGCCGCTGGGTCTTTTAATATTTTTTATATCCATGGTTGCTAGGGCTTCCTATTCCCCATTTGATCTGGGTGAGAGTGACAGCGAGCTTATTTCTGGATACACCACAGAATATTCAGGTATGAGGTTCGGTTTCTTCTACATAGGTTTATTCGGCATGGTGTACCTGAGTTCATTTCTGATCTCCGTACTTTACCTAGGCGGGTACAATGGGCCCTATGATAACTATGTGGGATTTATCTATCTATTCATCAAAACCGATATACTCGTACTCATTTCATTCCTCATATGGGTTGCAATTCCCAGGATAAGAATCGATAAGTTTGTAAATCTTGGCTGGAAGTACCTGCTTCCGCTTTCCATGGTCAACCTGGTGTACGCAGGTTTATTCGTACTATATATAAGGTGATAAAAATGGTAGCTACTGTTAAAGAAATTGAAATGCCGAAAAAACCCATACCTGTTGTTGGGTCACTGAAATTAATGTACAGTATGGGAAAATACATGTTTAAAAAACCGGTAACAACACAGTATCCCGAGGATAAGGGGGAAATACCGGAAAGATTCAGATTCAGAATATTTCTTGTTCCGGAGGCATGCGTTGGCTGCACATTATGCTCAAAAATATGCCCAAATCATAGCATAAAAATGGAGCACTGGGACCTTGATAGAAGTGGTCTTGAAAATAACGTTGTTCAGACTGCCAGGGGAGACAGGAAAAATCTGCAGAATAAGAGGAATATATATCCAGATGTGAATTTCGGAACATGCACTGTATGCAGGCAGTGCGAGGAGATATGCCCTACAGATGCAATTTACCTCACACACCAGTTTGAGGATGCCAGGACGAGAAACAGCTTTACCTATTCTCCACAGGAGTTAACTATGCAGGAGGAGGATGTCATAAAATGATATTTACTATTATTTTCCTTGCATTCGCAGCCCTTGCAGTGATAATGGCTCTGGCCGCCATAAGTTCTAAAAATCTTATACATTCATCCATGTTCTTATTTATTCTCATGCTTGTGTTCTCATCAATATTCATATTGATTGGACTGAGCTTTCTGGGAAGTGTTGAATTACTTGTATATACAGGTTCAATTGTAATACTTATAGTGTTTGTTCTCATGTTGACGGGAGGGAAGGACGTTGAAGAATAAGGCACAGAAAATCGCGGCAATAATATTTCTCATAGTTATCGGGGCAAATCTCCTGACTATCAGCGGTACTCTCACCAGGCGATCACAGGACATATCCCGAATAGGTCATTTGCTCTTTTCCACATATATTGTCCCATTTGAACTGCTATCTGTGCTTCTGGTTGCTGCCATAATCGGTGTTATGTACATAGTTGGAGATGATGAAAAATGAATATAATTTACATACTGTTTCTATCAATGATACTGTTCACAATCGGAATCTACGGTATAACCACATCAAAGGTCGGGATGAAGGTTATAATTTCTCTTGAGATAACTGTAAACGCAGCATTACTTGATGTTGCAGGAGTTGCCGCATTTTACTATTCTACGTCTGTTATTGTCTTTGCTCTCTTTGTCATAGCAATCGGTGTAATTGAAACTGCCACGGGAATAGCCATATTCACACTCATTTCCAAAAAATATGGCAAGACAAATATTTCACTTCTGAGGGATATCAAATGGTAGCAATATTATATTATCTTATATTCCTGCTTCCACTTTTAGCATTTCCGATGGAATATATCATAGGCAGGTATAAAATAAAATATTCTGGTATTTTCAGCAGTCTGATGATTGCCGGGTCATTGATACTGATAATAGTAGCCTATCTCTACCTGCTCAATCATAACTATATATATTCTCATTATACATGGTTCTACAATATAGACATTGGAATATACATAAGTCATCTCACAGTTATAATGGCCATGATGGTTGCTTTCATGTCCTTAATGATCAATCTGTTTGCAATGTTTTATATGAAAAAAGATCCAAGGAAGAATATTTACTTTTCTGAAACATCTCTATTTATAGGTGCTATGCTCGGTCTGGTTGTTTCCTCAAATCTGGTCCTATTTTTCCTCTTCTGGGAGATAGTCGGGCTTTGCTCTTATCTTCTTATAGGCTTCTGGTTTTTCAAGCCGAATGCTGCCGCTGCAGCAAAGAAAGCCTTCATAGTAACAAGAGTTGGGGATTTGTTATTCATCATCGGAATGGGAGTTCTATATACAAAACTGGTAACAGTGGTGCCCACTGGTATAAGCCCCATGAGCATACCCTATCTTATTGACAATGCCAGGAGCATTTCAATAGCGATTGGGCCAAATGTTCTTGCACTTGCAACCATTCTATTCCTCGGTGGTGCAGTTGCCAAATCTGCACAGTTTCCATTGCATGTGTGGCTTCCCGATTCCATGGAAGGCCCAACGACTGTATCGGCTCTTATCCATGCAGCCACAATGGTTACCGCTGGTGTTTATCTCGTAGCAAGGCTCTTTCCCTTATTCTATTATGCCTCTTCATACTCGCTTTACGCTGTAGTGCTCATAGGTGCGTTTACAGCATTCTATGCAGGAATTCTCGGAATTGTAGTAAATGATATTAAAAGGGTTCTGGCATATTCCACAATAAGCCAGCTAGGTTATATGATGGCAGCAATTGGCCTGGGTGGAGTAATAGGCTACTCAGGTGTGGCATTTGGTATGTACCATCTGGTTGTACATGCTGTATTCAAGGCACTCCTTTTCATGGCCGCCGCAGTAATATTATTGACTCTCATGGAGTTAAGAAACATAAAGGACATGGGCGGGCTTTTCAGGAGAATGCCTGCAACAGCTATACTCATGCTCATAGGCGCTCTTACTCTGGCTGCAATCCCTCCTACTGCTGGTTACTTCTCAAAGGGTCAGATAATATCTGGCGCATATGAATACTTTGTAAATTCTGGAAATATAATACCGTGGCTTCTTCTCTTATTCGGGGAAATACTGACTGCAACATACACATTCAGGATGTATTTTCTTGTATTTCTTGGAAAACCCCGGTCCAAACTGGCAGAAAAAGCCCACGATCCCAAGCTAATATACTTATCACCGCTGATAATACTGGCATTCCTGTCACTGACACTGGGCATTATACAGGAGCCATTCTATAAATTCATAGATGCATCTGTCTTTGTTTATACTCCGCCACTGGCAATAAAAATTCTGCCGGTAATATTCTCTTTTATAGGAATAGGAATCGCCTATGTTATCTACCGTTATAACGTCAATGGCCATACCACTATTTATAAAAACCCACTTTATAAGGTTATCAAGAATAAATTCTATTTTGACTGGCTTTACACAGAAATAATATCAGAACGCATAATACTTCCTATTTCATACATATTCGGTGCCGGCGAGAGAGAACTGGATAATGGTATAAATGCAACAGGTAGGGATATCTCAGACCTCGGTTCAGACTTCAGAAAGATAGAGACAGGCAGCATACCCTTCTACGTGGCTTTTCTCATAATCGGCATGATTGTTATATTTGCAATCATTGAATTAATCGAGGTGATCTGAACGATTTTATTTTACTTCTTCATACTATTTTTTATTCTGGCAGTACTGAGCTTTTTCGGCGGGGACCGCTCAAAGACGTTATCCCTGGCTTCCCTCGGAATACTCACAGTGTTTTTTATCATATATTCTGTATTGCAATTCAGGAATTACAATGGCGGAGTAATAGCATATTATAATATTCTGCTTGCACAGTTCCATGCCAGTGGAATTACCGTAAACATAGATTTTTCGCTGGGATTGACTGGTTTTACTGATCTTCTAGTGATAATCTCACTGTTTATTACAATATTTGCAGTACTCATGGGGGGCAAAAACCATGGTGCGTATTTCTACGGATTATTCATGGCTTCAGGTTTCGGTCTGGCCGGGCTCTTCATTGTGAGAAATTTCCTGTTTTTCTATATCTTCTGGGAGGTTGTTCTCATTCCAGTATTTTTCATAATCGGGAAGTACGGAACCGGAAACAAGGAGAGAAGTTCCTTAAAATTCTTCATATATACCCATATAGGATCACTATTCCTGCTCCTATCCATATTCACACTGTCAACTTATTACTTTATCAACACGGGAATATTCACATTCCAGGTAAGTGATCTAACCTCCATTTCATTCCTTGGCACCGTTCCGAAATCAGGTTTCTATTTCATTATCTTCGGTTTCCTGCTGGCCTTTCTCATAAAACTTCCCTCATTTCCACTGCATTCATGGCTGCCTGATGCATATAATGACGCCCCCTATTCCGGGACAATAATGCTTTCAGGGGGACTTGTTGCCATGGGAGGATACGGCCTTCTTGGCATATTATACCCGATGGCAGGCCTGTTTCCAAGGGTACTTGCATATTTTATCATATTTCTGGGATTGATCAGCGTCATATATTTCTCATTCTCTGCATTATTTCAGAGCGATCTTAAAAGAATGGCTGCCTACGGCAGTGCTGCTGAAATGGCCTTTATAACAATTGCTTTTGGAACTGCGCTTCTATCAACAGGCTATGTCAGGACACTTGACCTTGCGGGTGGTATGTACCAGATAATAGCACATACTTTTGTTGCAGCGCTCATATTTGCATCGCTTTCCATGCTTTACAGGAGGACACAGACTTCAAAGATATACGACCTGGGTGGACTCAACCGGGAACTGCCGGTGCTTTCATCATTTCTGCTGATCGGCATGCTGGCGTCACTGGGATTACCATCTCTGGCTGGATTCATCGGTGAATTCTCAGTCACAATATCAGCATTCCAGAGTATCGGATTATACACGCTGTTTATAGTACTTGGGCTAATTATTACCGCAGCCTTTTATATATGGGCCGCCCAGAGGTCCCTATTCGGATACTACAACGAGCGCCTGGGAAGATTAAAGGACATAAATAAGCAGGAATTTCTTATATTATTCTTCATCCTGGCGGGAACAATTTTCCTTGGTATCTATCCTACACTATTGTTTAAGCTACTGACAGAATACGCTTCGAATCTTGGGGGATTATTATGATTTATGAATACCTTTACGCATTGATATTATTAGGACTCGCCGGCTTCATAACACTTACAGCCGGTATTAAAACAGACAGCAGGAGAATACTTGGAGGATTTACCTTTATTATCCTTATAGCAGCATTTTTCATTCTGCTCTTCCAGGAAAAGAATTACAGTATACTTTCTCTCAATATATCGTCCTTTGATACGTACTGGGCACTGATATTTCTGGTTTCCATAATGGTTATTATAATACCGTCAATGAACGATATAAAGAAGAGGTTTGATGTTTATTATGCACTTCTTTTATTTATAGCACTTTCTATGGTTATCGCAGCATTTTCGTATAATCTCATTGTGCTGTTTGTATCCTTCGAGGGAGTAAGTATAGGAACATATGTACTGACAGCATACAATAAAACAAAACGTAATCTGGAAGCCTCACTGAAATATTTTATGATAAGCACAATAGGAACATCATTCAATATAATGGGGATAGCATTCTTTTATCTGTCTACAAGGACTTTTAATTTACAGGCTGTAGGGACTATAGATTTCGATAAGTCTCTTCTGTTATCCCTTGTATTCATAACCATCGGATTCGGATTCAAAATAGCAATATTCCCCATGCAGCAGTGGGCAATAGATACATATGACGGTGCACCCAATTCCGTATCTGCATTTCTCTCAACAGGGGGAAAGCTTGTGGCATATATGATTCTGTTAAAATTCCTGTTTCTGGGATTTATACCGGATTATAATTACGTTTTCCTCTTCTTCGCCATACTTGCAATACTTACAATGACGTACGGAAATCTTGCAGCATTGATGGAAAACAATCTGAAACGGATACTGGGTTATTCCAGCATTGCCCAGGCCGGGTATATGATACTTGTTTTTGCGCTGATAGGATATTCATACTATCCTGCAGTTCTTGTGTCAAAGGAAATTTTTGTGAGATTCGCCATAGCATCGGCAATGTTCTACGCCGTAGCATATATTTTTATGAAAGCCGGTCCTTTTATAGCAATGAGCCTCGTAAAAAGCGATAAGGTCATGATTGACGATATAGTTGGATTGAGCAAAAAATCAAGATGGACTGCCCTGTTTCTGGCAGTAATGCTCCTTTCCCTTGCCGGTGTTCCACTTACGGGAGGATTTATAGCCAAGTATTTCCTGTTCTTTTCTCTGATTATAGGAGATCTGTGGTGGCTGGCCGTTATAGCAATTATAAACAGTGCCATTTCTATCTTTTATTACTTCAGAATTATTATATATTCCTACAGGAAAGAGGGAAACAATGACTTCAACATGGCACCAGGGATAAAATACAGTGTAATAATAATGGGATTGATTACACTGGGTCTGGGAGTATCGTTTGCACTGTACACATACCTGGCGGGTATAGCGGTCATATAGGTGATATAAGTGAATACAGAGGATGTAATAGAAATTTTTAAAATCTCCATTGTCGACGGAGATGTGAATAATGCCTACAGAATTGTGGAAAAGAGCATGAAAAAATACGAAAAGAGAGGAGAAGGTATAAAAAAAGAATTCATGGAATATCTTATTAAAGGACTAAAGGGTGAATTAACCACTGATGAAATTAGCAATGTACTCTCCGATGATAAATATAATATATTTCCATATATAAGAGATTATAAAGGTTATATTTTCTCCCTAATTGATGCCATGAAATATTCTATAAATCGTTACAATATCAATTATCCTGATTTTGATGCTAAGAGGTGCGATGACCTATGAATTATCTCGAGTGCTTCAAAGATATAGCTGATGCACAGGAGGCTGCAGAGGCAATCCATTGTGTCCAGAAATGTGGTGAAACCGTACTGTATGATAAAGATCAGACGAGGTTGATACTGTGGAGAGAAATATACGATAAAAGCCCGGAAGAGCATATGATAAAAATCAGCAAGCTTCTGGGAATAAATTCACAGGAAAGCTATGAGGCAGCGGATAAATTATATAATTTGACAATGTATTAACTGTATACCAGTTCGGTTTTATATCCCATTTCCTTATATTTTACAAGGATCTCCTGTATTTCTGAATCATCAGGGCCCTTTTCATTGAAATTCAGCGATACCACTTTCTTATCCTTGTTTATGATTACAAATCCAATGGTCTTATCCTCGGGCATAATCTCATCTGTTCTCGCATATTCTTCTATATATTCCTCAAGGCTTTCATCCGGCAGCGGTGATGTAAGCACCTCTATTAAATCATTAAAGGAATCTTTAAATCTCGATGCAAGCACACATATAGTCGATGGATGGGTTTCGCTCATTTTTAAGTTATACATAACACAGGTTACCATTGTTATCTATTGATGATTACGTTATTTTATATTTGAATTTTGTTTTGCAAAGTGGTATAACTTCGAATTAATAGATTACCAGATAAAAACTCTCACTGATGCAAAATGCTCACTCTTTCATAGGCATATTTCTATATATCAGTAATATGATTTACTGCTGAAATTTCTAAAATTTACACGTTGCATGATTTCCTGAAGACGCCGCTGGAAAAATATTTTCCGGTGGTTCAGGAATAAGTTTTATAATTTCATTGATTACCGGATTTTTTTGGCTGTTAAGAGAGTAATAAATCCACTGGGCATCCCTTCTCTCCTTCACAAGACCTGCAGATTTTAACTTTGCAAGATGCTGGGATACATTTGACTGGGATAAGTGTGATATTGCGGTTATTTCGCAAACACAGAGCTCATGTTTGCTTAACAATGAAAATATATACAGCCTGTTTTGATCCCCAAGTGTTTTCATAACATTCGCGACGTATTCTATACTCTGATTTTTTACTGACTGGGACATAGTGTTATATCACATTCTTGAACATAATATCGCTGCGAATACCCTTATTGCTGTATGGCACTTCATTCCATTCATACCCAATCCGTTTTGCATGGTAATGTTCATCCGGTTTTGTTTTCAGCAATACAGATTGCACCCAGCTGTCCTGCATATTTTTCAGAATAGTGAGGCTCTCAGAGAGTTTTGATCCTGTCATGGAAGAAAGTGATGCTTCTACACCGGAGATTTCCTGAGGGAAAAAATTCTCATCTTCAGAGACACTTACCGTTTCACCTGTTGATATTTTCTGAACTATATACCACACACCTGATCGGTTACCGACGTCCTGGGTTCCAAATCTTACCCTTGCACCTGTAAGATATGTGGCAGCATCTCCCAGGCACGGGCTGTTCCTTGATATAACCCTCAGGTCTGTTCTATCTATTATATCCTCCGGAAACAGATCATGTAATGCCACGGAAAGTGCATAACTCCCCCTGTATAGTCCATCACAGGCATGTCCATGAAATTTTACAAGATCATTGAATCGAATCTCCTTGTATTCTCTTGAATACCTTCCATGGCTTGACTCTGTGTCAAGAACAAGGAATGATATACTGTCTTCCCTTGGCAATAAAATCACCTGTTATACAGTAATCAAAATGATATAACTGTATAGCCCTCTACTGCATATCTTGAAAATGCATCCCTGGCAAATTCAAGATTTATCCCGTTTTTCTTGAAAATATCCTCCATATCCAAGGTCTTCACCTGATTTGAGCATGCCTCAAGGATGATGCCAGCTTCCCGTAGCTCTTTTATAGCATCAATAACCTCGCTGTTGTCCTCTCCTTTTCCCAGAGCCTTTATCCCGCCGGTAAAGAGGAATACTTCCAGTTTTTCAATTCCATTTTCATCCTTTGCATCATATATTCTCTTTGCCACATGCAATCCGGACATTACCTTGGCACGCTGATCCAGACCTGAGCTAATTACAATTGCTATTTTTCCTGTCATTATATTCACTTATTAGCATATGCTAATATACTAATTAAATATTTCTTATAATAACAGACTCTCCGCATGTCTGACTGAGACTCATAACTATAATTGCTTAATTATGTAGCAATCAGTAATTATAGTAATATTATAATGTCAGCCAAAGCTTAAAATTGGGGGAATTAATTTTGAGTTAT